>JBCCFC010000369.1:0-10585 GCA_039029935.1 Chloroflexota bacterium | reverse complement strand
TCTAGATAATTTTATCAAGTGTTAAATAATTTAATACACTAATATATAGTGTATCTTGAATAGAAAATCGTATTTTAAACAAATCTGATAGAAATTTAATCTTCAGCGTTTTACAAAACAAGGAACATATCCAAATCATAGAATAATTCTGATTGCAATGCAAATAGGCGTGGTTGAAGATAAAATTTCAAAACCAACTAAGGAGAACAAACATGAGCGTAAATACCAAATTTCTGCTAGAGGAAAATGAAATTCCAGAGCATTGGTACAATATTGTGGCAGACATGCCCAACAAGCCAATGCCTCCGATTGCGCCAGATACACATCAACCGATTGGACCAGAGGCTCTGGCGCCGCTCTTTCCAATGGAATTGATCAAACAGGAGGTCAGCCAAGACCCGTTTATTGAAATTCCAGACGAAGTGCGTGATATCTACAAGAAATGGCGACCGACTCCGCTCTACCGCGCGCATGGGCTGGAGAAGGTGCTGGACACACCCGCCAAGATTTACTACAAGTATGAAGGCGTGAGTCCATCTGGTTCGCATAAGCCCAATACGGCTGTGCCACAGGCGTACTACAATAAGATGGAAGGCGTCAAGCGCATCACCACAGAGACGGGTGCGGGGCAGTGGGGCAGTGCCTTGAGCTTTGCCTGTAAACTCTTTGACATTGACTGTGAAGTCTACATGGTGCGTATCAGCTATGATCAGAAGCCCTATCGCAAGCTGATGATGAACACGTGGGGGGCGGAAGTGATTGCGTCACCCTCTGAGAACACGGCAGCGGGTCGCGCAATTTTAGAACAGGACCCAGATTCACCGGGCAGCTTGGGCATTGCAATTTCCGAGGCTGTGGAACTGGCGGCGACACGAGACGATACCAAATACTCATTGGGCAGTGTTCTCAACCATGTGCTGACACACCAAACCATCTTGGGGCAGGAAGCCGTGAAGCAGATGGAGAAGGCAGGTGATTTGCCCGATATTGTGATTGCACCCTTTGGTGGTGGCTCCAACTTTGCAGGCTTGTCCTTCCCTTTCCTACGCATGAACTTGACCGAAGGCAAGAATATTCGCTGTATCGCCAGCGAGCCGACCTCCTGTCCAAAGCTGACACGGGGCGTTTTCCGCTATGATTTTGGCGATTCCATTGGCATGACACCGCTGCTGCCGATGTACACATTGGGTCACACCTTTGTGCCTGCCAAGATTCACGCGGGTGGGCTGCGCTATCATGGCGCGGGTGTGATTGTCAGTCAATTGCTCAAGGATAACCTCATTGAAGCCGAGGCCATCGACCAACTTGAGAGCTTTGAGGCAGGTGTTGCCTTTGCTCGTGCGGAAGGCATTATCCCTGCACCAGAGGCCAATCATGGTGTGGCAACAGCTATCCGTGAGGCCAAGAAAGCCAAGGAAGAGGGCGTCTCCAAGACCATTTTGTTCAACATGTGTGGTCATGGTAATTTTGACATGTCTGCCTATGAAGCCTATTTTGCGGGCAAGTTGGAACGCCATGAACTGACACAGGATGAGGTCAATGACGCTGTGGCGAAGATTAATACGCCAGAGTCACCTGTGATGGGATAAGGTTGTATCGCAGATTGCCAATCTACGGACTGATAACAGATTGGCAATCTGTTTTACTGGTATAGTAACGATAAAATGGGGAGGATATAATGAGTGTAACTTATGCAAGACAACAATTGCATCAACAAATTGATATGTTGCCAGATAGCATGATTCAGACCGTCGTTGAGTTTGTTGAGTTTCTTCAACTTCAGTTGCAAAAATTAAATTGGAGTCCAAATAAAACTTTGCAAAATGACGAGCCAAAGGCCGAGAAAAATATAGATGTAAAAGCGAATAGCCAAGTCCCAATGAATCCGCACCTTTCACATTTGATCTCAGAAGAGCAATGGTCGCAACTTTCTGAAAAACAGCAAGGGGCACTTTCCATCGTTGGGATTGCTTCATCTGGTCTATCTGATCTTGGAACAAATCACGACGATTATCTAGAGGAAATTTATGCAGAGGTAAAAGTGCTATGAATTTTAGTGACACATCTGCTTTCTTTGCAATATTGGATAGAGATGATCCCAATCATGAAATTAGCCTAAAAATTTGGGCGAGATTGGTGACAAATGATGAAACAATTCTGACCACAAATTACGTAATCCTTGAATCATATACTTTGTTACAGAGACGTTTGGGTATGGATATTGTGAAGAATTTTCATGAGCATATAATACCTTTTCTACAAATCATCTGGGTGGATCAAGCACTACATAATGCTGGTGTTGAGGCTCTATTACGCGAGAATCGCCGTCGCCTCAGCCTCGTCGATTGTGTCAGTTTTGAGGTGTGTCGCCAGCAGGGGATTGAGTCCGTCTTTGCATTTGATCAACATTTTACAGAGCAAGGATTTACAACGTTATCGTCTTGAATGAATGATTTACGGGAAGCATAAAATGAAACAGAAAATTCACAGAACACCGTCTCCATCCCTGCAATATACGCATCAAAACCAGCTTCCACCGGAGGATGAGTCTTTGTCACGTGACATAGACCGGATGACGCACAACGCAAGCATCATCGGTCAGAGTGCATCGTCTGGTCTGCTGCAACGTTCCCATCACCCCCACCACCATAATGACACTATGCAACACCCTCCACTGCCAAATCTTGCTATGACGCCAGCCGTCTCTAAACAGCGCATACAGCGTGACGTACACCCGCGTCAGCCAACGTTCTACCAGACCAATATTCAGAGACGACCTGTACAAGGAAAAGAGATTCATCGACGCTACCCACAATCCGCAACCGTTCCACGCAAAGAGTCTTCTCGTTCAAATCGACCTTTGTCAGGAAGTCATCAGCACCAGACGCATCCACAAGGCGATACAATTCAACGCACTCGAACTAGATTTGGTCGAGCGATTGGCTCCACTTTGAGCGTAGGACTTGGCGAACTCACGAATTTATTTACATACGGTCCCAATTTTATGCGCAGAGGTGTTAAAGATGGCTCCGAATACAGAGGGAATCGATACCAAAAAAGAATACGCAAAAAGATTACAATTCGAGATCCACAAGATAGATATTCCTTGAGTGGAATGAAATACGAATTAAACAAAAGCTTTAACCGATATGACGAACGCCAGAAACTGCCAGCCGATGGCAAAGCGGTCATACTATTTTCTGGGAGCGGAAAATCAAATGCGGATCAACTTGGCGACAGTGGTTTTAAATATGTCGATCAAGGAGCGACGGTTTATGGGATTGATTACCGCGGTTTTGGCGATACTAAAAAAGAGGACGGTAGTCATTACTCCTTTGCATCGCTTAGTGAGGCGCGGCTCTATGAAGATGGGATGGCAATCTATAAGCATGTTCGCAGTGAAGGGTTTGCTGCCAAGGACATCATCCTACATGGATTTTCGCTAGGCGGGGCTGTCGCATCCAAAATCGCCAAAAGAGTGACAAAAAATGAAGGTGAAAAAATCGGTGGGCTAATTTTGGAAAGTTCAATTGATACTGGTTTCATGGTGGGTGCGCGGTCTACTGGTTGGGGTCTACCTTGGTGGGCACAGTTGGCTGTACTCCCCGGCATATTTGGCTTACTGGGTGGAAGCATTACCAAAGGGGCATCAGGAGACTTTAATACAGTTGGGAACTTAAAAAAATTATCCCAACTTGATCCTGACCTACCATTGCATATCATGTCTGGTTCTACCGAGAGTGGGGATCAGCTATCATTAGGTACAACGGGTTTACACGAGAAAAAATTTATGAGTCGATTCAATAACTTTTCGTCTCGTGAAGGAAGTGGTAAACATTTGAGTACACTGGAGCATATGAATCATATGCATTCAGGGTTTATGAAAAAGTTTTTCTCTGGGCGACCACAGGAAGAAGATGATGCCATATAGTTGGATGTAGAGGAATATGTTTTTTATGCAGCTCGATTTCATGCCGTTGCCAAGTGAAAAACGTCTTGCCATCCGCGTCACCAAACAAGCGGAGCAGGCCATCCGCCAAGGCCACCCTTGGGTATTTGCGTCTGCCATCCAATCACCCGCAAAGGAGGGGAAGTCTGGTGATTTGGCCGTCATCTTTGACCGCAAACGGCGTTTCTTGGCAATTGGCCTCTATAACCCTACGTCACCCATCCGTGTGCGCATCCTCCACAGCGGCTCGCCAATCACGATTGATGACAGTTGGTTTGCCGACCATCTGCGCAAAACTATATCCAAACGTGACCCACTTCTCTCTACCAACACCAATGGCTATCGTCTGGTCAGTGGCGAGAATGATGGGTTGCCGGGTCTCGTCATCGACCGATATGCGGACACCTGTGTCCTCAAACTGTATACACCCGCGTGGGTTCCCCACTTACGATCTATTGTGCCACCGCTCCTTGAGGAAACACAGGCCAAACGCGTTGTCCTGCGCATGAGTCGTGCTGTACAAAAAGAAGTGGACACGCTACACGGGCTGAGTGATGGCATGATTTTGCACGGTGATGCATTGGATGGACCTGTAATTTTCCTAGAAAATGGTCTGCGCTTTGAGGCCGATCCAATTGTTGGGCAGAAGACAGGCTTTTTCTTGGACCAGCGTGATAATCGCGCTCGTGTCGAACAACTGGTGGTACAAGAACAGGCGCATGATGTGCTAAACGTCTTTGCCTACACAGGCGGTTTCTCGCTCTATGCGGCGCGGGGTGGGGCATCCCGTGTGACTAGCCTCGACATCAGCAAACCCGCACTGGCCGCGGCCGAACGCAACTTTGCGCTTAATCACGACCAGCCCAACATCGCCCATGTGCATCATGAAATCTTGGCAGCAGACGCCTTCAAAGCACTCTCTGAGATGGCACGTTCTGGCAAACAATTTGATATGGTCATCATCGACCCACCCGCCTTTGCCAAAAAGCAAAATGAGATTGAGGGTGCCTTATCTGCCTATGCCCGTCTGACCAAACTTGGCCTGCGCGTCACCAAGAAAGGCGGCACAATTGTCCTCGCCTCCTGCTCCAGTCGTGTAGACGCCGACACCTTTTTCAACACAATTCGTGAAGCCGCTCGCCAATCCCGACGCCCCATGAAAGAACTATCGCGCACAGGTCATGCACTCGACCATTCGATTGGATTCCCCGAAGGTGCATACTTAAAGTGCCTGTTTGCCAAAGTTTGATATGAGGAAGGGTTGAAAGGTTGAAAGGTTGAAGCGGGTAAGTTGACTTCAACTCTTCAACCCTTCAACCTTTCAACCCTTCAACTCTTCCCTAAAAAAACGGCTCCAGCCATTCCTCCTCAATACCCAACCCAAATCCCGGCGCATCATTGGGGATAAGCCAGCCCTCTTTGGGGACAGCTTGCCCTGGGATGTTGGGGACTTCTTCTAGTGGCACACCGGGGGCCGAGCCGATAAAGCATTCGAGCCAGGGAATGGATGGCATGGCAATGCTGAGATGCTGCCCAAACGGATTGCGTCCACCGCCATGCAACATGACATTGATGCCAGCCGCATCGGCGGCAGCGCAGATTTTGAGACAGGTACTCAGCCCACCACACCAGTTGATATCGGGCTGCAAGATATCGACAACGCGATTGCTGGCGGCCCAGAGGAACGGTACATGCGTGTACCAATGCTCGCCCGTCGTCAAGGTCTGCCAAGGAAGTCGTTGACGCAATGCCATATGCGCCTCAAAATCCTCGGAGAGCAAACACTCTTCCATCCAGTGCAGCCGATAGGGGCGCAGTGTCTCGGCCAATTTCACCGTGTACTCGACATCAAAGGCCATCCAGCAATCGAGCATCAATTCGCAGTCATCGCCAATCGTTTCTCGTGCTTGCGCCACAAATGCCTCGTTCTTTTTGATGCCATCCAGCCCATCTGCAGGTCCATAGGGGCAGGCCAGCTTACCGGCTTCAAAGCCCAACACACGATACCACTCGACATCATTGCCCGTTGAGTAGCAGAAGATTTTGTCCTTGTGTGGACCGCCCAGCAAGCTATACACGGGCTGACCAAAGAGCTTGCCTTTGGCATCCCACAGTGCCAAATCTACTGCACTGATGGCATAGGAGGCCAACCCCGTTGTGCCATACGGTTTGGTCATGCGGAACATCATGTCCGCCAATTTTTCAATCGCCAGCCCATCCTCGCCAATCAGATTGGGGGCGAGATGATCTTCGATGATGGCGGCAGTGACACGACCGTTGTCCGTACTCCCCAGCCCCCATGTACCATCTTCCAAGGTCACTTTACACCAGACCTGTTCCCATTTAGGCGTCCACATTCCGCGATGCCGTTTCACTTTGGGAAAGCGCGACATGGGGTTGGCAACCTCAGCCTCGACATGCCATGCATCACGTCGTGCCTTGGTCGTGGGTTCACGTGTTGGCATCTTCAGGCGAACCGCTTCAATATTGGTAATCTTCATGGTTTTCTCTCTTGTTTTCGTTCACTGTTAAAAAGGCCGGCTGGTGTTCAGTATGTCCAACACCGACCCACCGAACACCGACCTACCGAATACCGACCTACCGACTACGGCACTAACAGCACCTTCGACACATTCCCCGGTGCCTTAATCAAGCGGTCAAACCAATAGCCCCCCTTACTCAGTGGTTCTTCCACAATCCAAGGGTCTAGCCGAATTTTGCCTTCGTGGAGTAGCGGAATCGCTGCCGCAAAGTTGGCGGGTGAATAGGAGAAAGAACCACGAATCGCAATCTCGCGGCGGATGATGTCCGCAGCAGGCATTTCGCTGACCTCTTCATGTAGACCGCTCAAAATCACCAGCCCTCGTGTTTGGGTTGCAGAGACACACTGTGTACGCGTCAACGCTGTGCCGACTGCATCCAACGACACTGCCACGCCCTTGTCTTCCGTCGCCTCTTTCACGGTTGCGACCACGTCGACCTCACGCGGCTGTAGCGCAATCCCGCCCAACTCAGCACCCATTGCCAGTCGCTCTGGGTCCAAATCGGCAATAAAAATACGATTTGCCCCATTGAGTTGGAATATCTGTAAACTGAGCAACCCAATCGGCCCAGCCCCGATAATCAGACAGTCTTGCCCCTGCACATTGCCAGCAATCTCACCCACACGCACGGCACAGCCCACAGGCTCGGTCAATGCACCAATGCGTAACGGCATCCCTTCGGGCAACGCTGTCACCAATTTCGCCGGCACAGTCACATACTCGGCATACGCCCCAGGTCGATGCGCCCCAATCAGTTTCCGTGTTGGGCTAAGTTGATTCAACCCTTGGTCACAAAACTCGCAGGGCTCCGTATAATCGAGCGGATTGGCCGTCACCGCCTGCCCCACTGCCAACCCATTACTCACCGCAGACCCAACCTCGGTAATCTCACCCGAAAATTCATGCCCCATCACCAGCGGTGGCACACGCAGTGCATTATGCCCCAAATACCCGCTCAACTCCGACCCACAAATGCCCGCATACGCCACCTTGATCAGCACCTCATCTGCTGCTGGCACAGGCATCTCCTGCTCATGCATCGCCATCTGCTCTGCCGCTTCCCATACTAATGCTTGCATCATAAACTCCTTTTTAGGAAAAGTTGAAGAGTTGAAAGGTTGAAAAGTTGAAGGGTTGAAGAGCCAACTATCAACTTTCAACTTTCAACTTTCAACTAATTAAATTTTCTCTCGTTTTTCTTTGCTACGCCACGCTTCACAGCCGCCTTCACCACTGGGACGAACACTCGGAGTGGCACGTTCTTCGACGCCTTTGTAGGCATAGGGGTCTTCACCCGCAATCATGATAATGTCACGATAGTCGGTGACTGCCATGTGTTCGCCGTTTTGGGGTGAATGCCAAGGGAGTAGAGAATTGGCATTCATGTAGTGGTTGACCAACACGCGCCGATAGCCGCTTTGGGCACGATTGGGGAAGGAGCGATGGAGTACATAGCCATTGAAAAAGACGATGGTTCCGGCTTTGACCTCAACCGGAATCGAGTCGGCATCACTGTAGGGGAAACGGTAGGCCTCGCCTGCACAGTCAAACTTATGGTCTTCGTGGTCCCATTGTGGATAGATAATGCCCGGTTTGTGTGACCCCGAGATAATCCAGAGACAGCCATTCTCAATCGTGGCGTCATCCATCGCGATCCAACCGCCAACCAGCGAACGGTCGCGTGTGGGGATGAAATACTCATCCTGATGCCATGCCTGCCCCGGTTTGCCCGTTGCCTTGATAAAGAGCATGGATTGCATACACTTGACGTTGGGGCCAACCAATTGGGTCAAAATGTCCGTCATTGCGGGTGTCCCCAAATATTTGGTCATGATGGGCGAGATTTTGTGTGGAAAGTGAATGCAGAGATAGCGGCGCAGCACATCCGCCTCCGTTTCTCCCGGCACATTGGGTTCAAAGCCGCGTACCTCGCCGCGCTCTCCTTGACAGATAGCAAGCGTTTCTGCGCGTAGCTCATCCAACTCGTCCGGTGATAGTGCATCAGGGACAACAAGATAACCATTTTCTTGGTAAAAGTCAGCATAATCGCCCGATGTGCTGACTGTTGGCTTGACGATAAATTCAGGCATCGTTGTGAAGGTCAACCCACTGGCGACCTCTGGTGCAATCTCTCTGGTTGATTGATTTGACATAGTGTTCCTCTTGATTTTCTGTTGATAAGTAACACGGGCTTCCAGCCCGTTGCGGACATTCTGTCCGCACCACGTTATGAGGATCATAACCCATTTGGATAGGTGCGTCAAACATATTTCGCCGAACACCGAGTTGGGTCTTATAATGGGCTATGCTTTGGCTGAGAAAGGATCGAAGCCACCAGATTGGACCAATGTAAGTAAACCCCAAAAAAGAAATTAGATATAAGCCATCGCAAATACTACAACGGATTAAGATAGGAGCGGATTTATCTCCCGTACAGAGCCAAAATCTGCTCCTATCTTAATCCGTTGTAGTAATAATTATTTTTTTGGACTTACTTAACAGACCTGTAAACATAACAAGGGAGAACACCATGACAACACAAATCAACACAGAACCAACCAACAGCATCGGCTATGCCAGCTCGCACGATGTCGTCCGCATCAGTGCCAAACGCTATGATGCGTCCCCTTATGCGCCCCGTTATGCCACGCCTGAAACCGTCTATGGCGTCTATGCCAATCGTTTCTATCCCTTATCACTGGACGGTGACGCTGTTGCCGATTACTGGAAACTACGTCAAGAGGTTATGCTTTACGATGTGCCGGAAAAGCCGATTGAAATCCAAGGACCTGACGCTGGCATGTTGGTAGACCATGTTTTTTCTCGCAAAGTGGAGCGCATGAAGACAGGGCGTGCTCGCTATGCTATCGCCTGTACACCACAGGGTAAAATCCTCATGGATGGTGTCCTTATGCGTTTGGCAAAAGACCGCTTCTGGTATGTCAAGGCCAATGGTGAGTTTGACTCGTGGTTGCTGGCCTACTCAAATGATATGGATGTAACAATTACGGATCCGCGCTCATGGGTATTGCAGGTCCAAGGACCCAACGCGTTGAAGGTGCTTGACGCAGCTACCGAAGAGCCACTACCAGATAGCTTTGGCTATTTCCATGTGTGTACCTTCACCTTTGCCGGGCAAAAATTATTGGTATCACGCACGGGCTGGACAGGTGAACTTGGCTTTGAAATTTATAGTAATGAGACCACCGACCACATTGCCCTCTGGGATCATCTGCTTACCAGCGGCGAACCCTATGGCATCCGCTTTGGTAGCCTCGAATCAATGGGCATCCGCCGTATCGAAGCGGGTATCCTCGACAATGGGACCGACATGGATATCCATATGACCCCCTTTGAGGCGGGACTCAGTGCGTTTGTCGATTTGTCCAAACCCGATTTTGTCGGCTGCGCTGCGTTGGAACAGGCTGACCGTCGCTGCTTGTTGTTTGGTCTTGTTAGCGTAACTGGAACACCCAAGGCTGGTCTGGCGGTGTTGGACGGTGATATTCAAGTGGGCAGCATCACTGCTGGTGGCTGGTCACCCACATTGGAGAAGGGCATTGGTTATGTGCGCTTTGATGCGCCTGCGACCCGTCAGGATAGTTGGTTGGGGCAGCAATTGACCTTGGTGGATGGGGATAATCATGCGCATGCGTGTGAGGTGGTAGCGTTGCCGTTTTATGATGAGGAGAAGCGGATTCCGCGTGGGTTATAGGGTCGGCATTGTGGTATAATTTTGAGATTGACGCAATGAGACAAAATACTACAACGGATTTTGGAGAGGAAACAGATTTTTGGTTGTGCGGAGAGTAAGTTCGTTCCTTGCCCAAATCCGCTGTAGTATGTTTCTCGGCTATACAGGGGATTAGACGGCAATGTGTAGACCTTTGCTCGAACAACTGTCCAAGGATTGGCCAATGATGACGAGAAACTGTATCTCTGGTTAGCTACCTGCTTCACAGATAATCAATCTGTGTTACTGTTTCGCAGGTTGCCTACCTGCGCCCACAGATAACCAATCTGTGTTACTGTTTCGCAGGTTGCCTACCTGCGCCCACAGATAACCAATCTGTGTTACTCGTTTATACGTTCC
>JBCCFC010000368.1:0-10598 GCA_039029935.1 Chloroflexota bacterium | reverse complement strand
GGGGCGGCTGCGGATAGCTGGGTCAGCATGTGGAATGGGTCCACGTGGGAGACGCCTGCACTGCTCGAAACAACAGCCAGCGGATCAACCTTTTCCAATGTGGCGGTGGGCTTTGAGGCGACATCCGGCCAGGCACTTGTGACCTATGGAGAAGCAGCTACAACGGGTGTGCGTTATCGCACATGGACAGGTAATAGTGGTTGGTCGGCAGAAGCAACGGCGACGCTAACAAGCAGTGCAACGGTCAACTCGATGATGCTCTACCCCATGCCCAATTCAAATCAACTGATGTTGGTCGTACAGGATGCCAACAGCACCATTCACTATGTTCTGTGGGATGGGGAAGCGTGGGGTAACGCCTATCCATTGGTGGACAACAGTGGTGAAACCAAGAATCAGCCCTTTCTCTTTTTGTGGGGGGCGCATGGCGATACAGAGAATACGCCTATCCCAACGCCAACTGCGCAGCACACGGCAACCTCGACGGTGACAGCCACACCCACGCCGTCTCCGTCCCCAACACAAACGCTACCACCGACAGTGACATCTGTTTCTACCTCATCACCGACCCCATCACCGACCCCATCACCGACCCCATCACCAATCATCCTAGATACAGCCCTCAATCCGCCAACATCAGACTTGGCAACGGCCACCCCTGACCCCGAACAGATATGGACACATGGCTGTACCCTACGCCCACCAGAGCAGAACGAGGTCTGTATAGACCAGTCCTCAAGCCAAGCCCAAGCCGATCTAGTCGCCCCCCAATTCATGACCATTCGCCTGCCAGCACTGCCGTCGGGTGGCTATCTTTGGCATGTGGCCGCACACACTTTTGAAAGTGAAACAGGCGCGCCTCCTATTTTTATTCAAGAAGAGCCAATGATTCGCCTGCCCAATGAATCAGGTCCTGTTGTTGGTGATAGGGCACTCCAAGTCTTTCGCATTGATCCTGTGGGTGTTGGAGAAAGCCACCTGCTTCTTGATTATCGCGATCTCTTTGGCACGGTTGTCAACACCTACACGGTTGAGATAACAATATCAGGGGCATTTGTAGATGTCCAAATTCCCAGCCAACCGCCAGAAGACGCAGGAACACCGCCCACCAAAGATCCAATTACCATTCACCCGATTACGCTACAGCCTATTACACTACAGCCTATAACAGAAACCGCCACTGTTTCCATGACGCAGCAGACACTCATTATGTCCAAACGTGTCCCCAATCTGGCACAGGACAGCAATCAAGGAATCAACTACTCTGCATCTCTCCCCGAAGCCTTTAACTGGTGCAATCACCCTGATGGAAACAACTACTGTACACCTGTGCAAAATCAAGGGGAATGTGGCAGTTGTTGGGCCTTTACCACCGTTGGGGCGATGGAAACGGTGATCAACTATGTCGATGGTGTCGAACGCAATCTATCGGAGCAACATCTCTTGGGCTGCAATGATGGCAACGAGCACTTCCCAATACGCTGGGGATGTCATGGTGGTTGGTATGCCTTTGACTATTATACAGACCGACTTTCGGTTCCCTTTCGCACGGGTCCTGGTACCATCTGGGAAGAAGACTTTCCCTATGCCAATAATGATCAGCTTTGTGTGGATCAGTTAGAACACCGCGAACAGTTGACGTCATGGTCCTATATTGACCCTGCCAATCCCTTCTCGCACAGCTATACAGATGACATCAAACGGGCCATCCATGATTATGGTCCGGTCGTGACCTCGCTTTGTATTGGCGATGCCATTCTTCAATATCGTGGTGGTATTTTTAGCACTAATGAGACACAAAACTGTGCCCGTTCGAGCAACGGTACAAACCATGCACTGGTGCTGACAGGCTGGGATGATCGCGAGAATGTATGGATTGGGCGTAACTCATGGAGTACACGTTGGGGCGAAGGCGGCTATATCCGCATTGCCTATGGAACCTCAAATGTAGGGTTTTCGACAGCCTATGTCCTCTATGAAGGTGCGCTCACAGGTGTTGGCGAAGTCGGTGAAGAGGAAGCCTCGCTGGTACTTGTCCCCAACCGTCCTTCAGAGCTATCGACAGAACTATTGGTGGTTGAGAACAGCCAACCTGAGCCATCGTCACAAGTTCGTCTGACATGGGTTGACAACAGTATCAATGAGATGGGCGTCCGTATCTATCGCCATACGGTGGAGAGTGGCATTAGCAGTGGTGATAGTGAAGGCGATGAAGAACCTGATGAAGAAACCGATGTACAATCGTGGCAGCTTATCGCTGAGTTACCCGCAGACACAACAACATATGTGGATACAGGTGATAGTCTTGCCCATAATCTTGCCCATAATCTTGTCCAAAGTGCTGCAAACCAACAGCAGCCAGAAGCCAGTCTACAATGTGCGCAGAAATATCTCTACCGCGTGACCATGTTTAATGATGCAGGCGAAAGTAGCTTTAGTAACACCGCACAAGCCATCCCAGAGTGTCCCAATTTGCGCTCCCCTATCGGTTTTATTGCAACGACGGCCAACACAGGCATCGTCCTCCGCTGGAGCAACGCCAACAGTGTCGATGAACAGGATGGGGTGCGCATTGGCCGCTGGTCGCCAGAGACAGAAGCGTGGCTAGAAATTGCTAGGGTGTCCGCCAACACCACGATTTATGAAGATTCGTTGGTCAATGAACCTGAAAATCCGTCGCCGTTCTGGACATCCATTGAACCCAACCAGACGTATTACTATATCCTGCAAGCATTTCAAGGAACACAGGTTTCTGTGCCCACAGCCCCCAAAAGCGCAATTGCACCCGAAATCTATCTGGGCACCCCGACCAATATGCAAGCAGAGCTGATTAGCTCGGACAATATTCGTCTGACATGGGCGGACAACAGTGATCGCGAAGAAGGATTTGCCATTTTCCGCTATCATACAGAGGCCCAGGTTTGGCAAAACATCGACCGCGTTGGTGCAGACATGGAGGCATATGAAGATCGCGATTTTGCTTGCGATGGCAATGCACACCATTACCTGGTTGCAGCGTTCCAAGGCAACACGCTGTCATCCTACAGCAATCAAGCCTCTAGCCCGCCCTGCACAGTCGAGGCACAGAATATATTCAACGGTAGTGAAGTCGCCATTCAAGTGTTCCTACCGATGATTACACGATAGTTCGGCAGCTTGAGGTCTGACGGGTGCGAAGCAAGACCTTCGGGAGGTGTCTGCCCATACCTCCCGAAGGTCTAAGACAAAGATTCGGAACTATCATAAATTGCAGTAAAAATTTTCTATTCATCAACAAATATATCAGTTTCGTTTAACATCTGTATAAAAAACGACAGACATCTGCAAGCTAAAATAGGCCAAAGTTAAGGTATACTATGGGGAATGCCTAGAACATGTGGTTATTTGCGTATCAATAAATTTTGCTATATCTGCGCTGTTTTCATCCAACTTAACTAGCAAATGAATAAGGATTAATCTATGAACAAGCCACCTTCAACTCAGATGAAGCAACCAGTCTTGGGGATTCATCCAAGAAAACGGCCAGTCATTTTTTTTGTTTATCCCACTCAACAGCCCCAACGACTCTCACTGCTTGCGCAAACTGTTTTGACGATCTGTCTAGCGATGCTGGTTTCAGTCTGTCCGGTCAGTCCAGTACAGGCGCAGACGATGGTTACAGGCGCGGACGCGGTGCAGTTTGCATTGCAATTGGATGATCCCATTGATGAACAACTGGGTGGACAGCAACCCCTCACCGGCGAGACAATTGCTGGTACAGTCGGCGGTGAAGTTTGGATTGATGCCAACGAAAATGGCATCCAAGAAGAGGGTGAACCGTTTCTGCCCAATGTCACCGTTAATCTGTGGCAAGCGGATCCAGACGGCTCCCCTGAAATGCTGGTTGCCACGACATCAACGGGCGCTGCACCTGATGACGCCCCAACAAATCTAATTCAGGGACGGTATGGATTTATCGTCACCTCATCGAACCTCAATTTCACCTATGTGCTGCAATTCATCCTCCCTTCCGAATATGTCTTTACCATGCCAAATCAGGATGATTTAGCCAGTGATGCAGATAGTAATTCTGTCAGTAACCCAGCCAATAGTGATGTCAATGTCCTAACCGGATTCACAGCCCCCTTTGTCATCCCAATCAATGGCTCGATTTCAACGATTGATGCTGGTGTGATCAATGCCCCCATTCTTGTGGGAGATAAGGTGTGGGAGGACCGCGACCAAGATGGTCTGCAAGATCGCGATGAGCCAGGGGTTGCAGGTGTAGAAGTAACCTTGTTAAATATCAACGGCACCGTGGTTGCAACACAGCAAACCGATGCCACAGGTGCATATTTGTTTGAGGTCGACGCCAGTACATACCAGCTTCGATTTACCCCTCCAAGCGGATTTACCTTCACCCAACAGGATTTAGGCGATGACAATATCCTTGATAGCAATGCCAACCCAGAAACGGGGTTAACCAGTCTCTTTCGCTTTACAGAAGGGCAACAAGATTATCACTTTGATGCAGGCTTAATCCCCGCTGCAAAAGCTGCGTACCGTCTGGAAACAACCATTAATGCGCACCCACAACAAACACGGTCTATCAACCAGACCCCCGTTCAAGTTGCCCCCAATGATCCCCTATTTTTTGAATACACGCTTCACAACGAAAGCGGCACACCATTGATTTGGAACTCGCTCAAGGACAGTGTATTGGGCGTTTTGACAATTGGTTGTGATCTACCGCGTATTGTGCCTGTATCGGGCCAACATAGTTGTACCTATTACACACAGGCTAAAACGGCACCGACAGGGCAAGAGCATATCGGCATGGCAACGGTAATTGAAGTACCCAACGAAATCCGTATGGGGACAGCGGCCTATCGTACCACCGAGAGCGTTGGCGGTATCGGCAATTTTGTGTGGTCAGACACCAATCGAGATGGGGTTCAGGATCAGAGCGAGCCAGGCATTGATGACATTGTGGTTGCGCTATTTGATGGTGACGGTAATCAGGTGGCAACAACCATGACGGCCAATGGCGGGTTCTATCAGTTTTTGGGGTTGTCGCCAGGGGCATACCAAGTACGTGTTCAACTGCCCGATAGTCCAAACAATGCCGCCAGCTTCACCAGTCCGAATGTCGGGGAGGATACAGCGCGCGATAGCAATGTTAACCCTGACACAGGTTTTTCAGCGATTGTGACTGTTGAGGCCAATCATTTTAATGACACCCTTGATGCGGGTATCTTAGATTTTAATCGGGTTCGTCCAGCCAGTTTGGTGGACAGGGTCTGGGCGGATGACAATGGGAATGGTCTTCAGGATACGGGTGAACCTGGAGTTGCCCGTGTGCTTGTCCGTCTACAGAATGCCCGTGGTGTGGTGATTGCCACTGCGCTCACCAATGATGAGGGTGAATATCGGTTTGATGCACTGCCACCAGCGGCATTTCGGGTTGAATTTGTGCTCCCCGAAGGATACGGCTTTAGTGAACCAAACCAAGGGCTTGATGACACCATCGACAGCGATGTCAATACCCGAACGGGTACAACAGCCCTGATTCAAGTGGTTGCCGACCAAGTGAATCGTCTGGCAGCGGCAGGTATCTCACAGGTCAGCAATGTGGGCAACTTGGTTTGGGAAGATGAAAACGGGAATGGTGTTCAAGACACAGGTGAACCTGGCGTTGCCAATGTGCCTGTCACGCTCTTTCGTGTGGGACAGGACCTGCCACTCAACGCCACAACCACCGATGCGGATGGCTTTTACAGCCTTCGTAATATACCTGCTGGAGATTATTTCGTTGTCTTTTCTTTGATAGATAACTACTACTTTACACAGATTGATACACCAGAGAGCGAAGATCAACCCAGCCGCAACAGCGACGCCAACCCGCTGACAGGCGTCACACAGTCGTTCAATCTTGTTTCAGGTGAAAATCGTGCCAATATTGACGCGGGTCTTGTCCGTTTGGGTGCGATTGGTGGCTTGGTCTGGGCGGATCGCAACAACAATGGCGTTCAAGACAACCTGGATGAGCCAGGCATCCCACTGCGCACGATTTTGCTGCTGGATGAAGCGGGCGAGGTTGTCACAAGCACTGTTACCGATAGCGATGGTCGTTACCGATTCTCGGTCATTCCCGGCACCTATCAAGTGACCATAGGCGAAACGGTGGATGAGCTTCAGGCTATCTTTAGTCCCCAAGTCCAGGGAACCAGTGAGCCGGGGAGTGAACCAGGGAGTGAACCAGGCATCAATGATAATGTCACAAGTAGCATTGACCCAGAGACCGGATTTAGTCAACTGATTGTTGTGCGTTCCGGTGAAATCATTGAGGACATCCATATCGGACAGGTTGCGTTGGGCACGATTAGTGGGATTGTGTGGAGTGACCAAAATAGCGATGGCATTATCGATCTCAATGAGTCGAGCATAGATGATGTCACCGTCTCCTTATTGGATAGCTTGGGAACGCCGATTGCGTCCATACGAACCAGTGACAGCGGTGTTTATCAGTTTAAAGGACTGATTGCAGGTGCGTATCAGGTCATCTTTGAGAAACTGCCCAACTTCCTCTTTAGCCCTGCCAACGCCGGGCAAAACACTGATACCAATGATATTCGTGATAGCGAGGCTGATACCGTGACAGGTCAGACCAATTTGATTCAACTGGGCATTGGCGAAATCAACCAGACAATTCATGCAGGCATGATCCCATTGGAGGCAGAAATTGTTGTAGAAAAACAGACCAACAACATTGACGCCGATGTGTCACCCGGCCCACCGATCCCTGTGGGAGAGGCTGTCGTCTGGACCTATGAACTGTCCAATGTGGGTGAGCGCGCCTTGAGCGAGATTATGCTTTTTGACGACCAAATCGGCGACATCACAGAGTCTTGCCCACGCACAACGCTCGATGTCGGCGAAACAGTTCTCTGTGAAGTGTTTGGGGAGGCAGTCACCGGGCTTTATGAAAACAGCGTAATTGTCACCGCAACCATAGAGTTGAACAATAGTGATACAGAAGCCTTTATCACAGACGAAGATGTAAGCCATTACACGGGCATCACGGCTGATTTGGGGATCACAAAATCCGACAATGCCAACGACCCTGCCATACCAGGCAACGAATTGATCTATACGCTCAACTATAGCAACACCGGACCATCCGATGCGGTCAACGTGCGCATCGTTGAGTCGTTGCCACTCAATATGTTCTTCGACGCTGTCCTCAACACCAATCCACCGCTGCCCGACCCACTGGTCATTCGTCTTCCCGACGAAACCTTTTCAATCATCTGGGAACTCCCGATTTTGACGGCTGGCTCACAAGGCGAAATTCTGCTACAAGTGGACACCGATCCGCTGCTGAACAACACAACGGTTGTCAACCGTGCCACTATCACCAGCACCAGCCATGAGGTCAACCAACTCAACAACATCGCAACAGAGCAGACAACCTTCCGACTAGGACTGCTAGGGCAACCCACTGCCATCAGCCTGCTTAGTTTTAGCGTTGTGCCTGCTGGCCCACAACCCGCCAACATTGTTGATCCAGGTACTGCTCCCAGTGATGGTACAGGTGATGATGAGCCTGTCCCGGGGCTATCGCTTAACTCCGGTGTCATCGTGCGCTGGGTGACAGGCGGCGAAGCCTACACGGCTGGCTTTGATCTCTATCGCGGCGAGACTGCCGTATTTGAAGAGGCCACACGTATTACGCCGAATCAGATTGAAAACACCAGCTATCTGGGCGGCGAATATATCTACATGGATCAGGATATTGAGCCGGGTGTCACCCATTTCTATTGGCTTGTCGAAACCGAGCTGGATGGCACGGTCAACCGTTATGGTCCTGTGTGGTTGGGGGTTTCTTTAGAGGATAAAGAGGAGACGTTTTTGCCATTGGTGATGCAAGAATAGGGTCGCGAGGTCTTCTAGATTGGTCCAATGGAATAGCACCGCCTCTCATTTCCATCGGACCAATCTCCCCGCCCCTATAATCGGTTTTACTTATGCCCCGACAAGACTCATATTAAATTGAGCCTTATGTAACTCGCTATAAACACCATCCGCCGCAACCAAGTCCTCATGCCGTCCCTCTTCCGAAATACCATCCTCCGTCACGACAACAATACGATCAGCATTCTTAATCGTCGCCAGGCGATGGGCAATGACCAACGTGGTGCGTCCTTTGGATAGCTCAGTGAGTGCGTGTTGGATAGCGACTTCGGTGGCCGTATCCAGCGCAGAAGTGGCTTCATCCAGAATCAGAATGGGTGGGTTTTTGAGAAACATGCGCGCAATGGCAAGCCGCTGTTTTTGCCCACCAGAGAGCTTGACACCGCGCTCGCCAATCACCGTCTCCATACCATCGGGCAAGGTCTGCACAAACTCGGCCAATTGCGCTCGCCGTGCCGCCACCCATATCTCGTCTTCGCTCGCATCCAGTTTGCCATAGGCGATATTTTCGGCAATCGTGCCCGCAAATAAAAACACATCCTGCTGTACAATGCCAATTTGACGGCGCAGGGAGTCATGGGTCATCTGGCGAATGTCGATGCCATCAATGGTAATGGCACCTTCGTCGATATCATAAAATCGAGGAATCAGGCTACACAGCGTTGTCTTGCCTGCACCGGAGGGACCGACAAAGGCGACGGTCTCGCCCGCTGTAATCGACAGGTTGATGTTGCGCAACACAGTTTTGTGTGACTCATAGCCAAAGGTTACATTATCAAAGAGAATATCCCCCTTGAGATTGTCTACATCAATCGCATCTGGTTCATCTTGAATATCCGGTTCCGTATCTAGCACATCTAAATAGCGCTTAAATCCCGCCATGCCTTTGGGATAGGTTTCAATCACTGAGTTGATCTTCTCAATCGGACGGAAGAAGACGTTGGTCAAGAGCAAAAAGGCAATAAACTCGCCATAGGTCAGGGTTCCTTGGATGACAAACCATGTGCCGCTGACCATGATAAACATGGTGACAAAACGCATCAGCATATAGCTTAACGAGATACTACGCGCCATGATGTTATAGGCAACCAATTTGGTGTTGCGATAGTCGGCATTATTGACCGCAAAGAGGCTGCGCTCGTGGTCCTCATTGGCAAAGGCTTTGACCACGCGGATACCACCAATGGTGTCTTCAATGCGGGCATTAAAGCGTCCCACATCGCGAAAAAGCTGCCGAAAGGTCAGCGTCATCTTGCCATTGAAATAGATGGCAAACCACAAAATGATGGGGACGATTAGAAAGGCGATTACCGTCAAGGGCAGATGAATAGTTGCCATCAGGATAAATGCGCCAATCAGCGTCATGACCGCAATAAAGACATCTTCGGGTCCATGATGTGCTAGTTCACCAATATCCTGTAAATCGGTGGTGATATGAGCGATAAGATGCCCTGTTTTGGTATTGTCAAAATAGCGAAACGACAGCTTCTGGATGTGGTCAAAGAGCCGTCTTCGCATGTCTGTCTCAATATTGATGCCCAGCATATGCCCCCAGTAGGTCACAACATATTGTAGCCCTGTGTTGAGTGTATACACGGCAAGCAGTATGGCTGTCACAAGCAAAATCAACGGCCAATTCTGGGTGGGGAGCAGATTATCCACAAACTGATTGATGGCAATGGGAAACCCCAACTCAAGAACGCCAACGATGATGGCACAGCCAAAATCCAAATAGAACAGTCCCATATAGGGCTTATAGTAGTCAAAAAATTGACGAATCATGTACCCGTCCTTTTATTCTTTTGTCATCTTCCTTTCATGAAATAGGGCAACCGCAAGGGGACCCCTAGAGTTTCATGAAAGGAAAATGACCTTTACTTTGAAACGCGGATAGGGATGAGTGTAGATAATGTTTATCTGCGCTCATCCCTATCCGTTTTTTTGTATTTGCATCCGTAAATGTTGAAACATGCGTAGGCAATATCATTATAGCAAAACATATCAAAAGGATTGAATTTACTGGTCAATGATGAGCCAGAGGAGTTCAGCCGCTTTTGCATCAGTGAAGGCATATTTGTGCAAATTGTACACCCCATTTAAAAATAATTTGTCATCTATTACAGTATGCATGTACAACCATATCCTCTACCATAAGAAAAAACCATTCATTATGCTTGAGAATGGGGAAGGCTTAATACCAATCAATAGACCTAATGTATCATTTAATTAGTATCGTTTTAAAACAACCAGATATTTTGGTTGAATCCGATCCATTGGAACAAATCTTATCCTTATGGAAGAGCCAAGGGACCTTGAGCAGTATGGCCTTATCCTCAAGTAGCCTCAAAAATATTTCGCACTACTATCATTATGTATGTAACATTGCCTATCATAATGAAAAAAATCCAGAGTATAAAAATCAACAGAATGAAAAAATTGAAAATGATGAGCATTTGTCGTTTCTATTTGAACCAACGCATATAGTCGAGGATACGCCACATCAGCCTCATTCAGCCCACGCAGATTCACACCGTTTGCTTTTGACAATTTTGGATGGGACAACGCATGACATAGACGAATTGCTGGATGCAACCGAAGAAATTATCAGCCAGAATATGCTGAGTGGGCCAGAATTTATCTTTGTG
>JBCCFC010000367.1:0-10598 GCA_039029935.1 Chloroflexota bacterium | reverse complement strand
TTCCCAAACACCCTTTCATGTTTTCCTCTAAATATGAGTCTACTGGATTTTATGTCGGCGAGAATGCCTTTCGTGACACATCACTCTCCGAAATTCCATATACTATACTTGGTCTACTAAGTTTCGGGCTATCTGCTAAGGTTAATCCGCAGAAATAATGCCCCATACACAGTCCAGAAAGAGGGTGATTGGTATTTTATTTTGTGGCATGGCCTAAGAATCCAGTTTTTGTAACAGATAAAATAAATGCTCAGTCATACGACTGAGCATTTATTTTATTCACCAATGGCGATACGTTCAAAACGTGATATTTGGATATTCTCACCAAGCGAGGCAATGGCTTCGGTTAACAAGGTTTGGATTGTTTTGTCTGGGTCTTTAATGTATTCTTGTTCGAGCAGACAAACTTCACCATACCATTTATCCAAACGCCCTGTAATAATGCGTTCGAGAATATGATCGGGCTTATTCGCATTCTTGGGGTCGTTTTTGAGCTGCTCAATATAAATTGTCTTTTCTTTTTCAACATCCTCACTAGGAATATTTTCACGACTGACATAAAGTGGATTCGCAGCGACAACGTGCATCGCCAAATCACGTGCCAACCCCTGAAACTGCTCGGTTGCCGCGACAAAATCTGTTTCACAGTTCACAGCGACCATGCCAGCCTTTTTGCTGCCTTGGTGGATATACGTACCCACCAACCCTTCATTGGTGGTGCGATCTGCCTTCTTCGCAGCGGAGGCAAGCCCTTTCTTGCGTAGTGCTTCGATTGCCTGCTCAAAGTTCCCCTCAGTCTGTTGCAAAACTTTTTTACAATCCAGAATACCTGCACCTGTCGCTTGGCGCAATTCCTTGACCATTGCCGTTGTAATTTCAGCCATATTTATTTACTCCTCGATTTTTTATTTCAATTTTTATTGTTCTTTTTTACTTTTCGGACTTACACAGGACTTACCAAGGATTTACACAATCGTAGGGGCTTGAATTATCAAGCCCCTACGATCTATCCTCCATTATCAATATACCAATATCAATATACCAACGGCGTAAGCCCTAACTTTTTTGAATCGAAGACCCCAATTGCCATCAGCTATTCATCATCAGCGTCCGCACTATCATCAGCAATGAGCTCCATTGCAGCACCAATATCTGCGTCATCAGCATCAGCTACGTCTGACTCTTCTTCATCAACCTGTAGCTTTGCAAGTGTACTTGGGCCAAGGTATTGTTTCATCTCATCCAATTCATTTCGCGAAACTCTGCCAGAATCCGCTTCATCAATGGCACGGATATTTTGACCCTCTTCTGCCGCACTTGCAATCACGCTAACAATCAATTTAATAGAGCGAATTGCATCATCATTACATGGAATGATGTAATCAATTGGGTCCGGATTACAATTGGTGTCCACCATGCCCATGATGGGAATCTTCAGCTTTGTGGCTTCACGAACCGCCAAATCTTCTAAGTTTGTATCCACAACAAAGATCAAGTTGGGCAGTTTGTCCATGCCCTTCAGCCCACCAAGACGGCGGTTAAGTTTGGCAATCTCGCGGTCAATCTCCAATTGCTCCTTTTTGGACAAATTTTGGAATTCACCAGCATTCACTCGGCGCTCCATCTGGATGAGATGGTTGATTCGTTGGCGAATCGTTGACCAATTTGTCAGTGTGCCACCCAGCCAACGGATGTTGATATAGGGCATGCCACAGCGGTCGGCCTCCTGCTGAATCGCCGCCTGAGCTTGGCGCTTTGTCCCTACAAAAAGAACCGTGCCACCTTCAGACGAAATTTTGCGAACCATCTCTGCATACTGATTCAGCCGAATCATGGTTTGTTGCAGATCAATAATGTGTACATTGCTGCGCTCGGTAAAAATATACGGGCGCATCTTTGGGTTCCAACGACGTGTGCGATGTCCAAAATGAACACCAGCCTCCAGAAGCTCCTTCATAGAAACTTTTGCAGCCATTAACTAATACTCCTTACTTTGGGTGTTACCACCCAATGGGTTAAGACACCCGTCCTGTTCATCCCCAGAATACACTGCCTATCAAAAAATAGCACAGCACCCGATTCTTAGGTCCCAAGACGTGTTTAATAAATAAAAGTCAATCATATTTTGTAATGGTCAGCAACACTTTGAACAGCATATATAGTCCAAGGTAGTTGTTCAATTTCTATTTGACCAATTACAGAATCAATCATATTTTTAGCATCGGTTACAGTTAAACCCTAACCAGTCAATGCCAATTAGCTATCATACCACAACCGCACTATTTTTTTCAAAAAGCAAAGTGTACGGATTCTCTATCACGCGCTATGCTCCACATCCATAAACAAACCGCCATACCTGCGCTTGTTCTTGCTGATAGAGCAGCTCAAAGTCGGGGTTATCCTGCAACCATGCCTCAGTCATCAATGGCTGAATTCCAAACCCAACCCGTCCCTGCTTGTCACCAAGATAGACATGGCTCAACGCATAGGTACAAAAAATTGAACGCAACTGTGTCTGTTCACCCGCCGAGGCGTTGACATCAATGACCAACTGGCGCAAGCGTCCATAATTGGTATCGCCTTCGGTCAGTTCATGCGCACCAATCATCGGGGGGACGGTATTCTTGCGTTGTGTATAAAACGTCAGCCACCAGCCAGCGTCAGAGGCAGCGACCAGTGTATCACCATACGCTAAAAAGCTGTTGATTAAAAACCAAGCGTCTTCTGGTACATGTTCGTCAATCCATTCAAAGGCAGAGACATCGGCTGATGTCACCATTTGATAGTTTGGATCGATAATGGAGAGTTGTTTGGGCGTAAACCATCCCATTGTCAACAGGACTAATAAAGCCATTGCGCCAGCAAAAACCCTATCTGACTGGGCGATATTATCATTTCTCCACTGCCCCAATGCTTTTTGCGCCATTTTGAACATCAATGTAAATATGTCACTAAACCCTGTGCCAATCACAACGGCAATGACAATGTATGTCCCAATCAGCAGCAGAAAATTTGTGACTGCGCCTGTGCCTGGTAGCTGGACTAAAAACGGGTTGGTGAGCAAAAATGTGATACCCGCCCATAGAATGTAGGTAAACATAGCGATGGGGAAACGAATCAATAGCCAAATTATGGCAATCAAGGCGGCTTGCCACAACCAACTTGGGTAGTACGTTCCAATTTGTGTCCAGATTTGAATGTCGGAAAAGAATGCGAGTGCCGTTGTGGAATCATCAACTTCTAATTTTGCCCTTGCCATATATAATGTGGGCAAATACCCCGTCCAGATGGTCGCAATCCAAGGGAGAATCAACCCAATGGCAATCCCCCCCACACCCGCCAGCCCCCACAACTTTTGCCTCCATGTACGCAAATCAGTACGATGGGTCCATAAACCAGTAATCACCCATGCGCCCCCTGCCGCGACAGCCACGATGGTTACACGATAATGGGACAAGGCTATACCTGCTGCCAAAAGTACAAGTAAGCCAAATATACGCCAGCGTTTGCCTTGTGGATATTGCCAATCTGTCCACAAAATGATCAACAAACAGAGTAGTGCAGGGAAGACCACCTGTCCCGTGAGTTGGGTATAGCGTCCCCAGTTGACATAGAATGCGGGCATCTGTGACATAAATCCGGCGATGATAACGGCCATAACGCCAGCCCATTTTCCACACAGGACATCGCTATCTTCCTTGCTATTTTCCCCCTGAGCGGTCGCCCCCCATCTTGCGCCAAACATATAGGCGAGAGGATAGACAGCGAGAACGGCAAGCTCGTTGAGAAACTGACCAACCATCAACGTCGCTTGGGGCGTCGAAACCACCTGAATCCATGTACTCATCCATATCCAGTTGGCAACAGCGAGGTGAAATGCATAGTGATAGGTAAAGGTGTAAAAGGTGGCATAGGGTTCCCACGAATCAAATAATCCATTGTGGTCTAGCATCAACTGTGCAATCATGGCATGTTGCAATGAATCACCCCAAGCGGGTGCAACCACGTGGCGGACAACATAGACCCGCGTAAAACCAAGCCATAGAACAACGATAAGCATGACCCAATCAGGGGTGGTTAGACGGTTGTTGCGCAAGGAAAACCGTCCCCCCCATACTCCCATGAGTACGAGGCCAATGAACCCCAGCGTACTAATCCCCCAGACCAATTGTTGGCCTATCTGTAGCCCCAGTGTTCGCGTCCATAACAACAGAAGGTTATGCAGTGCTAACGTTAGCCCAGGGGCCAGTGTTAGCTGTACCCAAAGCGGCAAGGGGCGTTGATGGTGCGGCCATACAAGTGATAGACAGACCCAACCGGGTATGATGTAGACAAAGATTGGTATGAGCGAATGTGTAAATATAACCATCGTGGTTTATCTTTTCTGAGCAACAAAGACCATCGTATCATCCATCACCACTTGATGACCGATACGCATGAGCAATTTCTCGTGATTGAGTGTAGCGTTGCCTAGCGTCACCTGCCAACGTGTCAAAGCTGGGATGCGAGCCGTTACGGGTTTATAGACACCAATCAAAGCAGATCGTAAGAGGACAACGCGTATAAACTGTGTAACATAATTTTGAGCCGTGTCCCATGCAGATGCCCCTATGGTGTGAATGCCACCAACCTGTACACAGGTAAACTTGGTTTTTTGAAAGAGCATGCTGATGGTTTGACGGTCAAAATAGTAGATGTGTCCAATGGGGTGAATATGCAGCCACTTGGCGCCATATCGCCGCGCAGACCAGTTGCCAATATCCGGTGTACTCATCATCATCACGCCACCCGGTTTGAGGAGCCTATGAATCTGTGTAAACAACGCGGTGGGGTCGGGGTGATGTTCAAGCACATCAAAGGCGGTGATACAATCATAGGATGCTGGCTCCAGTGATAAATCATCGAGAAAGCCTTCATGGATCGTAAAGTGATGATGGCTGCGACAATAGTCAATAAAGTAAGGGGAGATTTCTTGTCCTTCTACCACATAGCCAAGTGATTGCGCTTCGGCCAAAAAGGAGCCAGCCCCGCACCCGATATCAAGCAGTTGATGGGGACCCCCGCTGGTCGTCTGTGCGGGTTTATGCTTTTGTAAGACGCGTAAATACTGATGCCAAGTGCGGTGTTGCAAATCTGCACTTTCAATAAAATGGTCTTCAACATATTGCAGGTCGTCCTGATCTCCAAATTGATAAAACTCATAAAGCTTCTCTTGGGTTAATCTTGGATTGGTATAGACCAAGCCACATTGATTGCAAGAAACAATGGACCACTCTTGTGTCTGATAACGGCCAGGATAAAAGTCGCTTAGTGGCAGTTGATAGACGACCGATGGTTCATCTGCACCGCACAAATTACAGGGGACGGTTTCGATTTCGTTTGTGATTGTCATGGCTGCACTGATTACCTTGGCTTTTCTGGTTTCGTCTGCCCTGAAAGTAACACAGGCAGAATGCCTGTAACAGGCGTTCTGCCTGTGTTACTTTTATTGTTCGTTATGGTTTCGTCTTTACGGCGATTTGCTTCTCAATCTCTTGTGCAACCAATTCGTATCCTTCAGGAGTATAGTGTCCAAAGTAACGAAAAGGAAAAAGAGACAGAGGGTCTTGATGTTCAGAAAATATTGGATGTAAATCTATCAGCGGAACGGTATTCTGTTCAACGAGAGAGAGGACAGCTTCACGGTTATATTCGTTGGATGGTAGTTGCTCTGCATAGCGTTGCCATGCAGGAAGATAGACAAAATACATTGTGCCACCCCACGATTGCACACGATCCCTAGCCTCCACTAATATCGTCTGAAATAGCTCTGATGGCGGGGGGGTAGGCGACTTCACGACATCCATCCCCAACAGTTGTCGGAAATTAGAGAGCCGAATGATACGTCGCCAATCCTGTTGAGGCACGGTTTGCAAATTTGCTTCGCTTGCCTCGTCATAATAATCCCGCAATTGGTAGTCAATTTCGTTCTGGCGATTGATTAAATCTTGGCGGAAATCTGGGTCTAAGTAGTTCATTAAAAATGAAGACTTTTGCTCAAGCACAAGCCCATCTAAATCATTTTCTTCATAATAGACCCAAAGAACAATCGCTGGTTTTAATGGATAACCATACTCCGTTAGGGTTGCCAGCTCCAATAACGGACCATTCGCCCCAAAACCAGCATTAAAAACCGTGCGCTCATCTTTTTTCAATTGTCTTCTTAATTGCCCCCCCAAATCTTGCCCTTGTTCAACACATGCACCATTTGTAAACGAATCACCGACCAGTAGAATATCGATAGAGGACTTATTAATAATGTTTTTTGGATTGTTAAAGCCATACTCGTCACTATAATAGAAAGAATATGCACCGGATTCATTGCAGTAAACCGTATAAACATCGGATATACCTGATAGGGGATATATCTGATTGGCAGAAGAAATCAATCCATTTGAGTCGAGGAATGACATCGGATAAATGGACGGATAAGCTTCAGTCCCTGCGGCCAGTAATTCATTGACGATCTCAAGACGGGAACGTGTATCAAATTCCATACCACTCCGTGCTGCTAGGGCAGCTCGTTTATCCTGTTGTATAAATCCTGCTTGGTTAAGATAAAATAGTAGAATTTCGCACAAATAAACGGTCAACCCGAAAGAAATGGTTAGCAACATTAAGTTCACCTTCCATGCGGGTTTGAATCGCAAAGCAACCGAAAAGAAGATGATACCAGCAATGGCAATGGTATAATATATTTGGACAACGTCCATCGGACTCACGGATATAAATTGGAGGTAAATGAGAACCATCCCACAACCCAGAATCAGTGCTGCAAAAAAAAGATTTGGAATTTTCATCTTGCTGTTTTTGATGTGTTCAATATTTTCTGGTAAAATGTGTGTAGTTTTTGTGTCACGATTGACCACGCAAACTCTGTTTCGGCAATTTTTCGAGCTTGCTGTCCCATCATCTGATGTATGTGTGGTTTAGAAATGAGTTCAATGCTTACACGGGCTAAGTCAATGGCATTGTCTTCACCGACTCGGCCAATGCCTCTATCCGAAATAAATGTACCCAAGTCCCCCACATCTGACACCACAACAGGCACACCAGCGGCCATAAAATCGTGGAGTTTCATTGGAAATCGACCTTGATTTGCGCCAGTGTTTGATAGGGCCAAAAGACCAACATCTGCCACTACGACATAATCTGCCAAGGCTGCATAGGATATTTGTCCCGTTTGAATGACTTGTTGTGGATATTTCACAAGTGCTTTCAGATCAATATTACAATAACCAATCATGAGTAATCGAGCAGTTGGTATTTTCTCGACAATCAGGTCAAATGTCTTTGCCATGAGTTGTGCATCATCGTTGAAGATGGCGCCTGTATAGGCAAAAATGGGACCATCTAATGGCAATTGGTATTTTGCGCGGAGCTCATTTTTATTTTCAGGAACAATCTCATCAATATTGGCTCCATTATGGAGCAACAGAATTTTCTCTTGCGGAATCCCTAATGCAAGGGCTTTGTTTTGGAGAATACTGTTGATCACAGTTGTACCAGCCGTTGAGGGTCGAAACGTTTCTTCAAAAAATGTCTCAGTCTGCCGTAGCATTGCCCGCAAAAATGGATTTTCTCTGCGCTCGACAGAACCACCCCGACCAAACCAATCACACCAATCGGTGACAAGAGGAACGCCCATCATGCGTTGGGCATAGAGGGCAGGCAGAATCACAACCGGGCGGCATTCAAAGGCATGGATTAGCTCATAGTCTTTGCCACGAAGCCACAAAAGACGTTGAATGCTATCATAGGGATCATATCCTGATGCGGGCATCAAGTCCGGTGTTTTGATGATTGTCACCGTTCCTGTTCCCAATGGAGATGATTGTGTGTGTGTCTGGATATGGCGAATCGGTGTGGGTGAGACAGCCATGATTGTGACTTCATAATTGTGGTTATGGGCCAATTGTTGTGCATATCCTAATGCCCGCCAATATGTGCCTCGACCAACGCGGTTATATAGAATCATCAACAGTTTGGTCATAAGGACAGAATATCAACTTCTTTTTTCCAATACGCACCAGTCCAATCTATTGAGATGATAGGCTCTGTGATTGAAAACCGTGCACGGTAGTCGTCAACCGCTTTACGACACCCATCCAAGGCATAATCATCAATGATACAATACCCACCGACCGACAATAATGGGTATAGATTGTCCAAGGATTCTATGGTTGAGCCATACATATCTCCATCCAGGCGGATAACAGCAAATCTGTTGTCTTTTAGTGTAGGCAACGTATCTTTAAACCAGCCAGGGACAAAAACAATATTGTCATGTAACAGATCGTATTTTTCAAAATTGCGCTGGACTTCTTCGAGTGAAACCGAAAGAATCTTATTATATTTTGAATGCTTGTCGCCTTTATCCGCTGGATATGTTTCTGCATCGGGGGGCGGCAATCCTTGAAATGAATCGGCCACAAAAATTTTTCGATCAGATATCTGATAGGCATTCAATATCGCTGCCATAAAGATACTGCCACCGCCACGCCAAACACCAGCCTCAATAAAATCGCCCGGAACATTCTCGGCAAAGCAGTTTAAGATGCAATCACGTATATTTTCTAATCGAGGGGTTCCGATCATGGTGTCTGCATACGTCGGCCAGATATAGCCCTCAAACTTCTGCTGGTCAGCGTATCTTGTTCTCTCATACAGTGTATAGCCAAATGGACGGACGAGAGTGGATAACATTGTGCCAATAGAACGCCACACCAATCGTCGATGTCGGTACGATGTATGGAGTGGGACCGCCTCTTCTTGCCATAATGAAAACGAAAGTGTTTTCATTATGAGCTGAATATACTGCTCTCGCAATCCCGCTTCATCTAACATGCTTTTTGTCATAAATGTCTATTTCTATTCTGGAATGTCTGCATCATCATTTCTGTCAAAATCGACAAACCTGTAGCCTAACCCTCGCTCGGTGAATATATATTGAGGTTTGGAGGGGTCTACTTCTATCTTTTTACGTAAATAGGTAATATAAAGACGCAGCAGATGGTTATCATTGATATACTCATGTCCCCAAACTTTGGTGAGTAATGCTTCATGCGGCACAACCCAACCTGCATTCTGAATCAACTGATGTAACAGGCGATACTCGGTTGGACGCAGACTTTGGCGTGTGTCATCCACAATCACATCGCGCCGCTGAATATCTACCTGTAATCTATCATCAATTTTGATGATTTGACTTTCTGGCCTAGCCGTTGTCTCAAAACGACGCAAGACCGCTCGAATCCGACTGGAGAGTTCGCGAGGGCTAAAGGGTTTGGTTACATAGTCATCTGCACCCAAGTCTAGCCCTTTAATGCGGTCCTCCTCCTCAGAACGAACCGTCAACATGATAACCGCTGCCTCGCTGATTTCACGCAATCGTTTGAGCGTTTCAAACCCATCCAATCCGGGCATCTCAACATCTAATAACACCATGTCAGGGTCATGATCGCGGACCTTTTCCAGGGCATGTATGCCATCATTCGCCTCAATCGTCATATATCCTTCCAAATCAAGATTCATCTTGACAAAGCGGATCATGCGCGGTTCATCATCCACAATGAGGACCAGTGTTTGTTTTGACTGTTGTGTTGTCATTCTGTCTTTGCTTTAACTTAATCGCTGATTACAATACCAATCGCCTAATCTCTGTAGAAATGGAAAAAGCCCGACTTAACAAACCGGACTTTTATAACATCTTTCAATGAAAAGTTAAAAATTAGGCAATTTTTGATAGAGAATGTACCAGACGAGTTGTGTATTCGTACAGGCTTGATATATCAAGCCGCCCCGAGTACCCAGTATATTCATTTCGGAAATCACCTTATTTCTTTGTGTACCCCGGCACAGGGAGATCATCATACCGCAGTTCACCAAAATCAACAAGCCCATTTGCTTCAACATCGAATACTATTGAATATATTTGCTCTGTATAATCGAGTAACGTGGCTTTTGTAACCGAATCCAGAATCAGCCCATACGTTTCAGGCTCAACTTGATTGAACACAAAGCGACCATACTCATCTGTAATGATACGTGGTGCGAGTTCTCGTTTGTAGGAAGCAATGAGCGGGTTTCCTTTATCGTCTTTTAACATATCACTCAATGCGAGCATTACACCAGCGACAGGACGCTCACCATTCTCATCCACAAAGATAAGTTGACCTGTCACAGCACCGTTTCCCTCATCGTAAACAATCTCTAATGCTGGCAATTCAGCAGCTTCGGGTGCGGCCAGTGGTGACTCTGGTGCAGCCAAAGGTGACTCTGGTGCGCTTAGAGGCGATACAGGAGCATCTGTCTCTACTTCTTCTGAATCAGCTTCCTCTGAGTCAGCTTCCTCTGAGTCAGCTTCCTCTGAGTTAGCCACTGTATTTGATTCTGTCATTTCAACCATTGTGGTAGGCTGTGGGTCAGATTCTATGGACGAAGACATACAGGCACTGACTGTTAATACGATTATGATGACGAGCCAAACAAGGGGCTGCATGGCATTGCTTTTTTGTATCATATCAATCAAATCCTTTCCGAGTTAAAATAAAAGCGAG
>JBCCFC010000366.1:0-10604 GCA_039029935.1 Chloroflexota bacterium | reverse complement strand
CCCCACTACACCACCTCATACCCCTACGGATAGATAGGAATAATTTCATGAATAGACAAAAATCAATCAATGTGAATTCTGCCGATTTTTTTGCAAACGAATATGAGCATTATCGCTGGATGCGTGAAAATGCACCCGTCCACCCAGGGCGTATTGGCTGGTTTATGAACATGATGATGGTGTCGCGCTATGATGATGCCGCCGCCATGCTCAAGGACAAACGCTTTTTACGCAACCGCAGCACGGTCACGGGTGGGTCACGTTTTCCGGTCCCCATGCCAAAGACCTTTAATTTGATGGCACAGAGCATGATCATCGAAGATGAACCGGGACATCGGCGGCTACGCAATCTCGTTCACAAGGCATTCACACCACGCATGATCGCCAAAATGGATGCCAGCATTGACAAATGGTGTCATGAACTGTTGGACAAGGCCGAAAAAGAGGAGCAGGTTAATCTATTCACAGCCTATGCGCTGCCGATTCCGATTACGGTCATCAGCGAAATGTTGGGCGTTCCCGAAGAAGCTCGAGGCGAATTTATTGAGTGGTCACGGATTTTTGGCGGGACATTCAAACCCCGAGAACTATTGGGCATGTACTTTGGTGTGCGTAGCATTGTCCGCTTTATGCGTGAATTGATTGAGAAACGCCGCACCGAGCCTGGTGATGATATTCTTACGGCGTTGATTGAGGCCGAGGAGGAGGGCGAACGACTGAGTGAAGATGAACTGGTGTCGATGTCGCTGTTGTTGTTGGCCGCAGGCTTTGAGACAACGACCAATCTCATTGCCAATGGGGTACGGACGTTGCTCGAACACCCCGAACAGCTTGCACTACTACGCGAACAGCCAGAGCATATTGACACGACGGTTGAGGAGATTTTGCGCTATACTAATCCTGTCGCCGGGACCAAGCCGAACTATGCCAGCGAAGACCTTGAAATTGCTGGTATTGAGATTCCCAAGGGGACGTTGGTGATGCCGTTGATCGGTTCGGCCAACCGTGATGAAAGTGTCTTTGACAATGCCGACACCTTTGACATCACACGCACACCCAATCGTCATCTTGGCTTTGGCAATGGCATCCACTACTGTCTCGGTGCGCCGCTGGCACGGCTGGAGGGCAAGATTGCACTGAACACGATCATCAACCGTTATCCGAATCTGCGACTGGCGGTGGAGCCGTCAGCGTTGAGCTATATTCAGCGCCCGTTTACACATCGGTTGACGGCGTTGCCTGTTGCGTTGAATTAGAGAGTTGGCTTGCCTCTGATTCTTGCTGTTCCTGTTGATAGGATGGACGTTCGCTTTTTTTCTTGGGACGTGTGTTGATCAATGAAAACGCCAATACTCGGTGGAAGGGATAACGCATCGCTAACCCATGAATCATATGAAGTGTAAACAAGCCTAAACGTGTTGTTGGACGAGGTACAAAACCAATGTCAATCCACTCATGGGGAACATTTCTTACATAGACAACAATGTCATCGGGTGGATTGTAGCTCTTGCGGTCAAAGCCCCCTGCAATACTTTTTAAATATGCCTCGATCTTGGACGCTATACCTAAGTTGAATTTAGATTTCTGATTATTTACACGTATCGTCATATTTGCCACCTCTATCTGTTTTGAGCAAATTTGATTGCTTGACAATTTAGGAAAGGAGGTGTATGCTTGAACGAGAGGTGAATCACTCTAGTACAGTGATTCACCTCCGTAAAGGTTAATTGTTAATCAACCTTTACTTTCGTTTGAATGCTATTGTGTTCGCAAGTAGGTTTAGAGCTTTTAAAAAAAGCTCATATGACCACGTGTGTTCACAATTGTAGCACTCCGCATATCCGAGATGTGCCAAAATATCATGGCTTTGACATTTTGGACACTCTTCGGGAATGCGATTGAACTTATCGTTCATGCACGAGCACCTCCTTTCATAAGCTCTCCAAGATAAGGGTTAGTGGTCCTTATCTTGGAGGCGGACCAACCATAACACACACAAGTGTTCTTGTCAAATCTTTTCCAGAAAAATATTCATTAACAAACCATTATATCATCCCTGCTAATCTTGCCTGCGCCAATATATCCTCAGCTTTACGTACCACAGGCATATCGACCATACGCCCATCCAAATTAAACGCGCCCACACCTTGGTCCACCTGTGCTTGATAGGCATCGACAATCTTCTGTGCTTGCGCGACCTCTTCAGCAGAGGGTGAAAAAACGCGGTTGATGATGGGCACTTGTTTGGGATGAATCGCCATCTTGCCATCATAGCCCAGTTGACGACCAATAACACACTCTTCTTCAAAGCCCTCCAAATCGACCAGATCAAAATAGACCATATCGAGGGCGTGGAGGCCATAGGCGGCGGCGGCGATGACGACGGCACTGCGTGCATAGGCGACTTCGTGGCTGCTGGGTGTGCGCATGGCACCGATATCGTTGGCAAGGTCTTCTGCGCCAAAGAGCAGGGCTGTGACACGGGGGCTGGCTTGGGCGATTTCACGCAGGTTCATCACGCCTAACGCAGTTTCGATCACAGGCATGATGAGTATACTATATTCTGTACGGCCCTGCGCCTTCTCGGCTGCGGATAGACGCGCACATAACTGCACAATCTGGCTAGCCTCATTGGTCTTGGGCAGCACATAGCCGTCTGGTTTGGCATCAATTGTGCCTGCAAAGTCCGCCTCAAAAAAGTCACTGCCAAGCTCGTTGAGCCGTACAAAGCGTTCGCTGCATCCAAAATCGAGCGTGTTGAGGGCCTCGCTGATGGTCTGGCGCGCGGCCTCTTTTTGCCCTAATGCCGTGCCATCCTCCAAATCCATGATGATGCCATCAACATCCATCTGTGCCGCCTTGCTGATTTTGCGCATACTGTCGCCGGGCATAAAGATGATTGAGCGGCGTAGGTTGGTCATGTTGGTTCTCTCCTTTGTGTGTGAAAGCTTGTCAGCATTTCAGCGAGTCAGCATTTCAGCACTTCAGCACTTCAGGTTGACAAGCTGACTGGCTGACAAGCTGACTCGCTGATAAGCTGACTCGCTTTTTTACTTTACTCCCCAAATCCATACAGGCTCATTAGCCCATTTGCTGCCGCCTCCATATCGGCCTGATATGGTTCCAGCGCTGCGCTTGACCCTGCCGTCACCGTATCATACAATGCCAGTCCTTCGCCGACGACCAGCCGGGCCACCGAGTAATCACTGAGTAGCCCGCCATAGACGCCTGTTAACTCAAAGGCGGTTAGGATGTAATAGGTCGCCAATGCTTCATCAGGCTCAATCGCAATGTCAATCTCGGTCCCCGCTGGCGCAGAGTCAGCAATAGACTCGCTCCCATGATGGTAAAGTCGTGCAAGTTTGACCATTGAAAGCGGGTCATAGTATTGGTCAGCGGCGATGTGGAGTAGCTCAATGCCGCGCTCAAGCTCATAGGCTTGCAGATGGCGCATGGCATAGTAGTGCAGTGCAAAGACAACTTCGGGCAGCGTACTTGTTTCATCCACTAAAATGGCTTCAAGCTCATCTCTTTCCAGTTCGGTATAGATTGCGGCGAGATCGCTAAAGTTTGATAAATCGCCGATGTCAATGCCATTCTCGTTTGCAGGGTTGTCCAACACACGGGCCAATGCGGGATGCTCAGGCACTACTTCATCATCCCAATAGGGAATATCCTCCGCACTATCCTCACTATCCTCTGGCTCAACAGCAAGATCGACCGAGCCATAATAGACATCCGCTCGACCCACCATTGGCTCTCCCAGCGAGAAGAGGTCCATGTTCATGAGGGGCAGGGCAAAATCGCCAATGCCATCCCCATTCAAATCACCTTGCCCACCGATAGGGCGCAGATTGTTGTGCATCTGTAGTGAGCCATCGGTCTGCACACCTGTCACCACAAAAGTTGGCTCGGCGGTGTAGCCATCTGGCCCCCCCATATAGAGGAGCCAGTCACCTGAAGGCGTCTCAATGTCGTCGTGGCGATACTCATCTTGCCAACTGGTGGTGATCATCTCATCATAGCCATCAGCATTGATGTCACCGATGCCAGCCACATAGACACCAAAGAAGGGCAGCGGTTGGGTGAGTGTCAGCACCTGGTCGATGAAGCCTGTCTCGCCAGCATCGGGGTCGGTCAAATAGACATTGATCAGCCCTTCCTCTTCGGTGTATTCTGGTAGCCCAATCGCATAATCGGGTGTACCATCACCATTGACATCGCCCAGCGCGGCGAGCATCAAGCCTGTTTCGCGCTCTGGTCCATCATGGCTCATGCCCAAGTCGGAGAGGACATCATCTTGCCACACAAGGTCTGAGTCAAGACCATCAGCGTTCCCCAGATATGTACCAGCATAGAGATACTGGTCGGCCTCATTGCGGATAATCAGCAAATCGTCAAAGCCATCATCGTTGATATCGCCCAAGGCAGCAGCAGGGGAAAAGAGGGGGACATCAATATAGGGCGTGTTGACCGACCACACAGAGTCCATCAACAGCCCATCCGCACTACCCAAGTGCAAGGCAATCACCATCTCTTCGGCCACCAGGTCCATACTGGAGATGACGACATCTTCAAAACCATCGCCGTTGACATCCCCTGCGGGCAACAAATCCAGCCCCAAGAAGAGTACACCTTGCTCGGTCTCCAACATTTGATCAGCCACGAGTGCAGGTCCCTGCTCGTTCCCATGATAGATCAATACAGCAAAGAGCGGTGGCTCAACATCAGGGGCAAAGATTGTCATGCCCACATCGGCCAGCCCATCACCGTTGATATCACCCAATCCGGCGACATCATACCCGACGACGCCCGCTTCTGGCGCAATTCCAAGCGCATCGGCCCATGCGTCCACACCGACGAACCAATCAGATGGTGTTGCACCTGTATCACTGCCATAGTACAGCCTCGCTCTGGGCAACATGGATACCTCTTCGGGTGTGATCAAGTTGAGCATCAAGTCGTCGTAACCATCACCATCAACATCACCCACAATGGTCGCCTGCATGGGCAAAGCATCTTCCTGATCCCCTTCAAAGATGATATCGGGTGCGATTGGGAACAAGTTTGATGGTGTCGCTTCGTCAGCTATTGGTGGCGCGGGGATGTGTCGATAGAGAGTGGCAAGACCGGGGCTATCTTCGCGCACGTCGCCGGGTTGGATGATGAGCAGGTCATCATGGCTGTTGCCCACTGCCAATACACGAATACCCGGCCAGTAGTCGTTCACGGATCGCTCCTCAAACAGCGTGGCAACAGGTTGTGAGCCTGGGCCGTCTGGTCCACCCAGATAGAGATAGATTTGGGATAGTGTCTCCGATTCAGCCGATTTCCCAACAACGGCAAAGTCGGCATAGCCATCGCTGTTGATATCACCTGCTGCCGACACGATCTGCCCAAAATCGGCTTCGGCCACACTGCCCAGCACCTGCCAACTTGGGTCACGCGCAATCACATCCGTCGGGTGTCCAAAATGAATCTGTGCCATACCCGCACTTCCATTTGTACCCGGCGCACCGATCAACACATCGTCCAGCCCATCGCCATTGACATCGCCGACACCTGCTATTGCCACCCCTAGTAAATCACCCTCATTTTCGCCAAAAATCGTGGCGTCGGTTAAGAGCGATACACCGTCCTCACCGCCTAAATGGACACTGACGCGCCCTTCGTAACCTTCATACATTGTCCCCGTAAAGAGCATGTCATCGAAGCCATCACCGTTGACATCGCCTGCACTGGCGGCACGATAGCCCATATTCACTTCTTCGGCAGAAACAACATCCGGCTCATCGGCAAACCCATCGGGACCACCATAAAAGATGTGTGTATCGCGCAGGGAAAACTCGCGACCTGCATGAAAGCCTAAAATGGCAACATCAGCAAAATCATCGCCGTTGACATCCCCAAGCGCACCCATGACATAGCCAAAGTTTGACACATCATCGACACCGACAAAGGTCCACGCTGGCTCGGCCTCCAGCCCCCCCAATTGATTTTTGGCAGAGGTCACGATAGGTGTTGGGACCGCCTTGCTCGTCTCTTTTTGGGCTTGCGTCTCTTTGGGCTGATCAGACGCAACGCCATAATAGAGATACACTTTTCCTAGACCATCTTCATAGAGTGGCGCAGAAATAAGCACGTCGTCAAGACCATCGCCGTTGACGTCCCCCACGCCCATTGCCTGGAAGCCAAAGAGGAAGGATCCCTCCTCGCCCGTCAACGTCATGATGGGTTTAGCGGCAAAGGGTTCAGCAGTCAAGGATTCATCCAGCGAGTCTACGCCCAGATAGAGATAGACTTCACCTTGACCGTTGTTGATGGCGTCATCCGTGATGAGCAAGTCAAGCAGCCCATCACCATTGACATCACCCGCGCTGCTGGCCCATGTGCCAAAACGGGCGCTCGCCTCAGCAACAGTCTGCCCTGCAACAGTCTGCCCTGAAACAGGTGGCGCAAAGGTCATCACTGGCATCATTTCAAAGGAGGGTGTGCTGCTTGTGCCAGATGCGCCAACCAAGTTTGCACCCGAATAGAAATAGGCTTTGCCACCATATTCATCACTTTCGATGCTGGCTGGTGCGCCCACGAGCAAATCGCCATAGCCATCGCCGTCATGGTCGCCCGCACCGCTGACCGCAACGCCATATTCATCGCTCGGTTCTTGGGTACGTACAAGGGTGGATGGCTCAGTATCCAGCCCATCTTCGCTGCCAAAGTAGAGGCTGACGGTTCCCAGGCCTGCCTCCTTGTAGCTGGGTAGTGTATGCGCAAAGGCAAGGTCGGCCAGCCCATCGCCGTTGATATCGCCAACCCCCCTGGCAATGCCATCACCACTGCTGCTATTGTCGATCACAATACGCACATCGGCTGCACCCTCAAAGCCACCCACTCTATCCGCAGCATAGCCATAAAAGACATAGGCTTTGATGGTATCGTCAATATTTTTTGCGCCCACAACCACATCATCAATGCCATCGCCGTTGACATCACCCAGCCCATCCATCGAATCGCCAAATACAAAGTCATATTGCTCTGGCATCAACTGCTCGTCCGGCTCGGTAGACAGGCCATCGGCACTGCCATAGTGAATATAGACAACTGGCTCATCGCTGCTGTACATGATGTCATCAAAGCCGTCGGCGTTGATATCACCTACACCGTTGACGACACGCCCAAAGCGGTTATCGGCCGGGTCGCCCGCAATCGTGAACGCGGGTGTATCGGTCAAGCCATCCGCGCTGCCCGTGTAGACATAGACAATGCCCGACCGCGTTTCGTCAAATCCCCCCGGTGCGCCAATGATAACATCGGCAAAGCCATCGCCATTGATGTCGCCAGCCCCATCAACCGACATGCCAAACTGGCTATCTTCCTCCGCCCCTTGCATATGCCAAAACTCAGTGGCACTCAATCCGCTAGCGTGACCGTAGTAGACGCGGACAGTGCCATGACTGTCATCATCAAAGGGCGACGCCGCAATCATATCATCATAGCCATCACCGTTGAGATCGCCAACGCCAGCCAATGATTTGGGGAAGAAAGAACCGCTAGGCCCAACGCTGGTGGCATCCATATCGGGTTTGGATTGGCTGTGCAGACCTTCGGGGCTACCCAGATAGATGTAGATTTGTTTATTGGCGCCAATCGCCATGTCATCAAAGCCATCATTGTTGAGGTCGCCCACGTCGGCAAGGACCTCACCAAGGCTATCAAAGCCTTCGCCCAGCACAGTCCAGTCAGGTGGAAGCGTTTGCCCCTGCTGTGCAAGCACATGTGCGACTTGTTGTGGAGCCATCACCAACAACAGGATGGCAACCAGTATCAGTGTAAAAACCTGTCTTGAGAAACGTTTGTGCATAAAATTTTTCCCTATTCAATAGTAAGCTTTCGATTTCCTAACATCATAGCATAAAATCATGCACCACCATAAACGTGAGTCAAGACCTTCCGGAAGTGAAAATGTGTTCTATATTCACCTCCGTAAGGTCTTGACTCACGTTTATCTTTTATTCTTTCATTGCATCAACTTTAGGGCACACCCCTTTTTCATTTGGTAATTGTTCAGCCCCCCCCCTGTCGGTTGAGCCTGTCGAAACCGCCCCCCCTTCGACAGGCTCAGGGGTCTGAATGGTTACTTCATTTGTTACCCTAAATCCACTCCTCATGAGCCATGCCAAAAATTTTATCATTTGTTTCGTGGCTCCTTTTCATTGGTATAGTCAGATGTATGGTTGCAGGTCGAACCATATTTTCCTATGTCATACAGTTTGACTATTTTACCATGTTTTCCCGTGAAGAGACAATCGGATGTTCTAAACTACCGCAAGATTTACGCGCTTATATTGTCATACTTTGGCCTTCCCCTGATCTATGATAAGCTACCAATTACACGTTAATTGAATAGCTTTTTTATTGAAAGTATAAACGTAGCGCGGGCATCCTGTAGCATAGATATCCTGCAACGGGCTGGAAGCCCGTGTTACTTTAAGGACCAACAAACACATGTATGATTTTTCACGGTATTTAAATATACGCAGCGCAAACCATCCCTACCCGTCACCCGATGGAACCCGTGTCGTTTTTCTGAGTGATATCACTGGCAACTTTCAAGCGTGGAGTACAAGCACGTCTGATAATAGCTGGCCTGTACAGCTCACGTTTTTTCCCGACAAGGTATGGGAGATTTATGGCACTCATGCAACGGACCATCTGTTAGCGGTGAGTGATGTCGGGGGCAATGAACGGCAGCAATTTTATCTGATTAGCAATTATGGCAGTAGTGGTAGTAGCGGCACACCACATGATGTCAAACGACTGACGCCCAATGATGACGCTATTCATCGCTTTGGTGCATGGAGCAGTGATGGGCAACAGATTATTTACACCAGCAACGAGCGCAATAATGTTGACTTTGATGCCTATCGCATGGACATTGAGACAGGTGAAACAACGTTGCTGGCAGCAGTAAGCGGAAATCGCATGGTTGTCGGTGTCTCGCCAGATGAAACGCAACTCTTGGTCTTGGATGCTTACTCGTCGCTGCAAATCGACCTCTATCTGCTTGACTTGCAGACAGGCGAAGAACGGCCTCTGACGGCTGATGCAGCCCCTGCACGCTACTGGGGATTCAATTGGGTGGCGTCTGGCCTGTACTGCATAACTGATCGTAGCCATGACTGTGGTGCGATCTGCAGATTTGACCTTGAAACGGGTGATATCACCGAATTGGTCAGTGCAGACCTCGAAACATCCATCGGTGAGTTGGAGTTATTCCAAGTTGCGCCCGATGGTCAGACCGCTGTCTTTACCTATAATGTCGAGGGCTACAGCCATCTCTATCAATTCGACCTTGTGACCCATCAATACGCACTCTATAATCGGTTAACAGAAGGCGTGATTCACTCGCTCGATTTCTCTGCGGATAGTCGTACACTATTTTTTGATCTGGATACCGCCACCCAAAATGTCAACGTCTATGCATTGACGCTGGGTGAAGCCGAGGGTCGCCAGCTTACCTTTAGCAACCAAGCGGGCATTGACCCACTGAGCTTTGTCTCGCCCGAATTGATTCGCTATGAGTCCTTTGACGGTCTACAAATTCCCGCCTTTTTATATCTGCCCCATACACAGCCAGCCAACAGCAATACCAGCTATCCATGCATCCTCTATGTGCATGGTGGACCCGCTAGCCAGCTACGCCCCGAATTTGATGTGCGCTTTCAATATTTCCTCAATCACGGCTACGCCATCCTCGCAACCAATGTGCGTGGCAGCACAGGCTATGGCCGCGAGTATACGGGTTTAGATGAACTCGAACTGCGTATGAATAGCGTGGCCGACCTCAAACATGCGGTGCAATATCTGCATGGCCGTGACGAAATCGACAACGGCCGCATCGTCATCTATGGACGCAGCTATGGCGGCTTTATGGTCCTTGCGGCCATGACCGAGTATCCCGAACTCTTTGCAGCGGGCATTGATGTCGTCGGTATTGCCAATTGGGTCACGTTTATGGAGCGCACCAGTCCTTGGCGGCGTCCGCACCGTGAGCGTGAATATGGTAGCCTCGAAAACCATCGTGATCTGCTTGAACACATCTCGCCCATCCACAAAATTGAGCGTATTCAAGTGCCGCTAATGGTCATTGCAGGCGACAATGACCCACGTGTCCCGCTCTACGAGTCCGAACTTGTGGTCGACCAGGTACGGGCAGCAGGTGGTACGGTGGAATTTTTGCATTACGCCGATGAAGGACACAAGATCAGCAAGCTCAACAACCGTATCGACAGCTTTACACGTATGGGTGAATTTCTAGATCGGCATGTATAGTTGAAAGTTGAAAGTTGAAAGTTGAAAGTTGGAAAACAACTTCAACCCTTCAACTTTTCAACTCTTCAACCTTGCAACCTTAAACTATGAGAAAACAAAATCAGCCAATATTCTATATCCTGTCAGGCTTGGTGCTGGCAATTTTTGTCATGCTCCTCTACTATCGTCTGCTCTTTACCAACCGTGTGCTAGCGGATGGTGATATTCTCCACTACTTTTACCCCTATCGTGACTATGTAGCGGAGGCATTTCGCAATGGACGCATCCCACTG
>JBCCFC010000365.1:0-10615 GCA_039029935.1 Chloroflexota bacterium | reverse complement strand
GTGACTATGAAATTCGTCAGGAATTGCTATGATAAATATGTTGTTTGGATGTAATGGTCTATCTTTGCATGACTGTCATGATTGCTTAATGAAATTATGTATATGTTATAATTATGTTTCGATTATAAGTTGATTTGTGATCTGAGCATGTAGAGGATTGGAAATGAAAAACAGGAAAGATTTATATGAATTTAGCATTACAAACTGAACCAATTACAACTGTTGTACGTGATCACGCCGCATTGGTTCCTAAATTAGATCATGGCCCTTTAATTTTATCAGACAAAAGCCAAGCCACCGCAGTTTTGTTATCCATTGGTGATTGGGATCTGATTAAAGATATACTAGCCCAGTTACGGCGTTCAGCTATTGCGGATAAGCGCGACAAAGAAATGGATGAAAATCCAGAAATGAAGATTCCTTTCACATATGAAGAATTGGTGAAACGAGGTATACTTCATGGCTAGACGTTGGACGCTTGTTGCCCATTCAAACTATTTACAAGCGTTGAGAGTTGTAATTTATTGTGAGTATCTTATTTATAATGTAGGAGGAGATGATGTCAGAAGCACAAACATTTGATAATATTATTGAATCAATCAAGCAGCTTTCTTTGCAATATCGCCTACGGCTTATGGAAGAGTTGATGAGAACTTTGTGGGAGATTCTGCCTGTTAAGTCAGAAACACAACCTGCTCAATCAGAATGGCCCCCTAACTTTTTTGAAGAAACTGCTGGCTCATGGCAAGGTGAACCTTTAGTACGTGATGATCAAGGGGATTACGAAGTACGCTTGGAGTTACTATGACACTATACCTGCTTGATACCAATATCTGTATTGCTTATTTGAATAATAGTAATGTTAATGTTGTTTATCAACTCAAAAATATTAGCCCCAATGATGTATATTTATGCCAAATCGTCAAAGCTGAATTGATGTATGGCGCATGTAAAAGTAAGAGTACAAGGCAAGCAGAGAATATTGCACGAGCTGAACGTTTTTTTAGACAGTTTAAAAGTCTACCATTTGATAATAAATCGGTTGCGACCTATGGCAGAATTCGAGCGAACTTGAATAAAATAGGTAAACCCATTGGTCCAAATGATTTGATTATTGCCTCAATTGCCGTTGCTCATGATGTTACACTTGTGACGCATAATATCCGAGAGTTTAGTCGCATTCCACAGCTAAAATATGTTGATTGGATGAAATAGATCAAACTGATTTTTTATGCTGAGGCGAATTCTAGTTTTCTTTGAACTCATCACACTCACCTACCGCCGTCTCGCCAGCCGTCCTAGCCTGACGCTGCTATCACTCTTAGGCGTCATCTTGGCAGTCGGTCTGCTCTCTAGCACAGCCTTCTTCACGCAAGCGGTGGATCGCGTTCTGCTCAATGAGGAGTTGGATGAGTTGAGCCGCGTCACAGGACGACATCCCTTTGCCACGCGCATCTATTTTTTCCCGACATCACGCAAGCCATTGGACATGGTAGCAGCGGAGCAGGCAGCGCGTAGTATTGGCGGCACATTCTCCAGCGAGATTGGGTTGCCGATTGGCAAGCAGGGCATGAATGTCGAGAGTCCAGGGTTGATGTTGCTGCCCAGTCCTGATGATGAGCGTTATGACCAGAACACGAATTCCTTTTTGCAGTCGGTCACGGTCATTTATATTGAAGAGGGGCTGCCCCACATGGAGTTTGTTAGTGGCGACCCCTTGACCGAGGAGGCGTCGGATGGCGATGTCATGGACGTGTGGATGCATGATGGGCTGGCACAAGAGATGGGCGTGCGTCCCGGTGAAACCTTTGGCTTGACCGTTAATTTAAGTCGTGCGCCGCGCCCCATTCGTATTCGGGGCCTCTGGAAGGCCAAAGACCCAGAGAACGCGTTTTGGTTTGGCAACCCCGACACGACGCTAAAATCGGCCTTTGTGGTCAGCCGCGCCAACTATAGACGATTCATCGAACCCATGCTGCCAGCCAAATCCGGCGTGGTCTCGTGGTTTATCACGCTTGATGATCGCCGTCTCAACCCGGCCCATGCCGCCCGCTATGCCGATGGCTATACACGCGGGATGACCGTTATCGACCAGTATATGCCCGGTGTGCGGCTAGATATTTCGGCTCTCGACCCGCTAAAAGAATTTGTCACTCGTCAACAGTCGTTGAGCCTCGTACTGCTCAGTTTCAATGTCCCCGCTCTGGGTTTTCTACTTGCCTTTTTGATTCTGATCTCATTTATCGTCGCCGACTGGCAACGGCGTGAAACTGCCATCCTCGTCAGTCGCGGCATTGATATGGGGTCGATTCTTAGCCTCACACTCTTTGAATCACTGCTTCTCTTTATGATAGGTTTGCCCGTTGGTATCTTCTTTGGTATGAGTTTGGCGAGAGGCATGGGCTATACACTCACCTTCCTCACCTTTACCCAGCGTGAACCACTGCCTGTCTCGCTACAGGGTATCAACTGGCTGCTCATCGCCATTGCTTTAACCGTCACATTACTCTCACGCCTATTACCAACTATATTGGCAACACGGCAGAGCGTTGTGGCACAGGCACGGGATTATGCGCGCCCTGTGCGCCCCCCCTTCTGGCAACGGATTTACCTTGACTTCTTGCTGATTCTGCCAACCTACTACGCCTATCAACAGCTGGGTAATCGTGGCTCGCTGCTCAATGTGGAGGATGGCGACCCCAATGGCCTCTTCCAAGACCCACTGCTGATTTTGCTACCTGCACTCTTTGTGTTGTGTACATCACTGCTCAGTATGCGCATCTTTGCCATTGTTACACGCTTGCTTGATGGGATTGCCACGCTGACGACATGGACCACACTCAACCTTGCCCTGCGTCAACTCAGCCGCCAAGGACGTAGCTACATTAACCCGCTGTTGCTCGTTACAGTGTCGCTGGCCTTGGGCATCTATACCTATTCACTGGCTGCTAGTCTGGACCAATGGCTGGTGGATCGACAATATTATAATGTTGGGTCGGATGTGAGTTTTCTGCCTTATATTGAAACCGAAGATGATGCGACCTTGACCATGTTGATTGATGTGGGCTGGATGCCAACGGTGGATGACTATGAAGAACTACCAGAGGTGACGACTGCCAGTCGCGTTGGGCGCTATCGTACAGAACTGCCTGTGCCATCAGGCCGAGGCATTCGGGGGCATTTTATGGCTGTAGACCGCGCCAAGTTTGCCGAAGTTTCATGGTTCCGCCGTGACTTTGCCGATGAATCGCTGGGTTCACTCATGAACAAGCTGGCACTTGACCCCAGCAACGTCCTCGTCCCCCGCCGCTATCTACGCGCATCGTCTCTGAGCATCGGTGACAACATCACACTCAAAGTGTCGTTGGGCGATGGCATCGCTGTCACCAGCAATTTTATCATCGCGGGAGTCTATGACTATTTCCCCACCATCCAAGAAGAGGATACCATCGTCATCGGCAACCTCGACTACATCTTTCTCCTTGGCGGGACCATGTATTCGCATGACATCTGGATGCGTACCGATGAAAGCGTGATGGAGCCTGTTGATATTTACAAACGCTGGGAGCAGACTGGCTTTTTCAAACAAATCGAGCGGTTAGGGATTGTCCCAGCACGCTACAAACACGCACCCACGCTCATTGCCAAGGAGCAGGCGCAGTTTGAACGGGTGGGTATTTTTGGTACACTCTCAGTCGGCTTTCTGGCGGCGACGGCGATGGCTGTACTGGCCCTGCTCATCTACAGCTATGCCTCACTTCAAGATCGCCTCTATCAATTTGGTGTCCTGCGCGCCATTGGGCTGTATCAACGCCAAGTGGTCAGCCAAGTGGTGCTCGAATATAGCCTCATCATCGCCTATGGTGCGGTCGGTGGGCTGATTATTGGCGCAGCCACTGCACAAATTTTCATCCCCTTCCTACGCACCGCTGGGCGAACAGGCTTGCCATTACCACCGCTCATGCCCGTGATTGCGCGCAATGAGATTTTCCAGTTGGCCTTGATCTTTGCGACAGTGATGATTGTGATTGAGGTAGGCGTGTTGGCGCGGGCGTTGGCCGGACGGGTGTTTGCGACGTTGCGTATGGGGCATCAGGGGTAGCGACGCTCCCACTCGATGGATTGATTCTACACGAACTGCACGGAAACTGACCCCAATGCACCAAAATCGGCACGAATCGTATCACCAACCTCGGCCCACACCGGACGCGTAAATGAGCCAGAGAGCATCATGTCCCCAGCCTTGAGTGAGACATCCAACTCAACCAGTTTATTGGCTAACCATGCAACGGCGTTGGCAGGATGTCCCATGACGCCACAGGCCACACCCGTCTCCTCGATTTCAGCGTTGCGATAGAGGATGCCAGGAACCATACGCAGGTCCACATCATGCGGGCGCACAGGTCGTCCGCCCAGAATAATGCCCGCCCCCGCACCGTTATCCGAGATGGTGTCATAAATTTTGCGTGGCTCATCCACACGGGCGTCAATAATCTCAATCGACGGCACAATGTATTCGGTGGCACGCATGACATCCAGATAGCTGACACCTGGCCCCTGCAATGGTTCACGCAGGACAAAGGTCAACTCCGGCTCAACACGAGGCACACAGTAGTTGGCGTGGACAACCTTGCCGCCATCGGGAATCATAAAATGCTCATAGACATAGCCATAGTCGGGCTCATCAATTTTAGATGAGCGACGCATGGCAAGCGAGGTCAACCCGACCTTGTAGCCAATCCGCTTGGCTCCTGCTGCCTGTTGGCGTTGCATGACTGCTGCCGAGATGACGTAAGCGTCCTCAAACGTAATGTCAGGGTATAGGGCGGATGGGCGGGTGGTCTGCACTTTGGTTTTGTTGGCCTCAATGAGCGCATCAACAATAGTCGTGCGTTGTGCTTGTGTGAGCATGGTTTTCTCCTATCAATCACTGGTATTGCCGATGGTCAATCTGCGATGGTAACATAACAAATCGGCAATATATGTTACTGGTTTTATATGTTCCTCGATAACAACAAAATTAATGCGTTTATGATAAAGCGGAAAGCCGTCCATTACAAATCTTTGACATTATTGAGCGATAGAACTACTCGACTAGCGGCCAAACAAGCGCATTTTTAAACGATTTTGCCAATTAATGGATGACATGCTACAATTGCCATATAATTAAAGTCGAAAAAATTTACGATGGGCTTAAAAGGGTAACAGGTTTCATCTTCCGTGCATAAGATATCCGTTACCGACCTAAACCCATTGTGATGATAATTTAATCCAGGAACAAAGGAGACTTTCATGCAACATCTACGAAAAAGCCAAATGAGCCGGCGACGTTTCTTGCAGGGCGCGGCCATGTTGGGTGGTGCAGCGGTATTGGCCGCCTGTACGCCACCAGGAAGCGCACCATCGGGTGATGGTGGTGGCGGTGGAGCCGCTGAGGCGGTTGACATTCTGATTCGCCTCAATGGTATTGATGCACCAGGTCAAGAGTTCGCCGATGGCTTTATTGTTGAATACAACGCTGAAAACAATGTCAACATTGAAATTGACTACACCGACTGGGGTAGCTCTTTCCAAAAGGCGACAACGGGTCTGGCAGGCGGCACGTCACCGGACATCTTCATGGGTGGTGGTCTGTGGACGCCTGTAATTGCATCCAAGAATGGCTCGCTTGAGTTGGATGACTGGGTGAACACGTGGGATGACTGGGAGGATTGGTATGAGAGTGCGCGTGATGACGTGACCTTTAATGGCAAGGTGCATGGTGTACCATATCGCATGAATGCACGTGGCAACATCATCTATCGCAAGAGCCTCTTTGAGGAGGCAGGACTGGATATCAATACACCGCCAGAGACATGGGAAGATGCTCACGAAATGGCGTCGGCATTGACTCAAGTCACAGATGGCAAGTATGATGTGGCAGGCTGGTATATTGATATGGGTACCAATGGCTTGACGCAGCAATATGAAGATGCACTCTTCCAGGCGGGTGGTAACTACTTTAATGACGACCGCTCTGCGCCCACCAACAGCACACCAGAGGGTGAGGCGGCACTGCAGTTCTGGGTCAGCTTTATCGAGAATGGTTGGTTGCCAGCCGAAGGTATGGACTCTGGTATTCCAAATCTACATGCCTATAGCGCAGGCAAGATTGCACTCTTCCCTGGCTGGCCGCAAAATATGCTCAACGTGAAGCTCAATGCTCCAGAAATCTGGGAAGATACACTGACTGCGCCACCACTGATGAACAAAGAACGACGCTATCAGATTTACGTGGACAAGTATTTTGTCTATCGTAACAGCAATGTCCCAGATGAGTCAGTTGCACTGGTCCGTGCATTGGTCTCTGGTGACGCGGGTATCCAACTGGGTATCGAAGGTACATGGGGCTTGCCATCACGCAAGGAACATGAGAGCGCACCAAGCTATGAAGACCCACGCATGCAGGTCTTCCTGAGCAACATTCAGTATGGTAAGGCTCGCCAGATTGTGCCAGAGCACTTTGATGTACAGCCAGCGATGGGTCGCCATGTTGAGACAGCACTGCGCGGTGTCAACACTGTCACCGAGGCATTGGCGAATATGGACGACGAGGTCACAAAGATTCTCGCCGGAGGATAATGTTTGCATGAGTACAGCAACGCTTCAGAATCCCGCTGTGACGACACCAACAAAGCGTCGCAGGGGTCGAGGGTATATGTTTGAGCGAAAGTTGGCCGGGGTGCTTTTCGTGGTGCCCTCGCTGGTTTTCCTCTTGCTCTTTGTCGTCTACCCCATCTTCAGCGCATTTTATCTGAGCTTACATCGGTATAACTTGCTGGAACCTCCCGTCTGGGATGGTCTCACAAGATATGCGCTGTTGCTTGATGATGCCAGGTTCATGAAGTCCATTGGCAACACCATGTTCTTTGCCGTGATGACAGTGCCCGTTGGCACCGTTGTTTCGTTGTTCCTAGCGGTGCTGATCAATCAGCCGCTGCGGGCGATTTACTTCTTCCGCACAGCCTACTACTTGCCAGTGGTCACGTCCTTTGTGGCAGTGTCCTTTATCTGGCTATGGATTTATGAACCGCAGTTTGGCATTCTCAATCAACTGCTCGAATCGGTGGGGCTACCGACCTTTGCGTGGTTGCGGGATCCAAATACAGCCATGCTATCCATTGCAATTCTGTCAGTCTGGAAGAATGCTGGGTACAACATGATCATCTTCTTGGCGGGCTTACAGGGGATTCCGCGATATCTGTATGAAGCGGCGGAGATTGATGGTGCCAGTGCGGCACAGCAGTTCTGGCACATTACGGTTCCGATGCTGAGTCCAACGACCTTCTTTGTATTTGTGGTCTACTTCATCGGTGCGTTGCAGATGTTTACGCAGTCGTGGATTCTGACGATGGGTGGCCCACTGGACTCAACACTGACGGTGGTCTATCTGATCTATCAGAATGGCTTTGAGTTTTTGAAGATGGGGTCAGCCTCAGCTATGTCTGTGGTACTCTTTGTCATCATTGCGATTGTGACCTATATCAATACGCGGATTGTTCGCTATGACACCCACTTTAGTTAAGTCTAGGTGTGTTGGTAATCAGTATTCGGTATGTCAGTCCTTAGTGACCGACCTATCGGATACCGACCTATCGAATACCGACCTACCGAATACCGATATCTGTTGTCATATCGATAAGGAGGGAACATGGCGACACTAACCCAAACCTATACAGGGCCAAGTGGGTCCAAAATCGCATTAAAAATCTTGAGCAATGTCGCGCTCTATCTGCTGCTCATTGGCCTAGCTGTCATCTTTGTCTTTCCCTTTGTCTGGTCATTCCTGACATCGGTGAAGTCAACGACGGAGGTCTTTGATGGTGTCAGTCTACCAGCTGTATGGCGCTTTGATAACTATGTCCAAGCAGTAGAGTCATACAATCTACTGCGCTATCTGTTCAATAGCACCTACGTCTCGATTGTGGTTGCCGTTGCCCAGCTTGCATTGGCATCAACGGCGGGCTATGCCTTTTCGCGGCTACAATTTCCGGGGCGGGATTTGCTTTTTGTGGCAGTTGTCGCAACGATGATGGTTCCATCACAGGCGACGCTTGTACCGCTCTTTATTTTAGTCAAGAACTGGCCTCTCTTTGGAGGCAATGATATCTGGGGCAGTGGCGGCTTTGGCATGCTGGATTCCTACTGGGGATTGACCGTGCCGCTCTTTGCCACAGCCTATGGCACGTTCTTACTGCGTCAATTCTTTCTCACGCTACCAGCGGACTTGGAAGATGCTGCGCGCATTGATGGTACATCCGAGTTTGGCATCTACTGGCGCATTGCATTGCCACTCTCTGGACCAGCCCTTGCCACACTGGGCATCTTTTCATTTCAGAACATGTTCAACGACTTTGTGTGGCCGTTGGTGACAACTCGTTCGGATGCCATGAAGACAATCCAAGTGGGTCTAGCCGCCTTCCGTCGTGAAGGAACAACCGACTGGACGCTGCTCATGGCAGGCACAATGATCGCCACGATTCCAATTCTGGTGATCTTCATGTTGGGGCAACGCTACTTCACACAGGGTATCGCACTAACAGGCATCAAAGGATAGGATTAACCGCAGAGAGCGCAGGGAACGCAGAGGTTTTCCAGAGAGCGACTCTAGATTTACACATAGATCAAAAGAAGGTTGGCTATGATTAGCCAACCTTCTTTTGATCTACAATCCACTATTCACTGTTCACTGTTCACTGTTCACTGAAAACTATCGATCATATTTCCCAAACACAGCCACGACATTCTGCCCGCCAAAGCCAAAGGCATTGACGATGGCAAACTTGGCGTCAACATCCTGCTTGACGTTGCCCACAATTGGAATGTCAATCTCTGGGTCCGGTGTGTAGTTGATCGTAGGTGGTATCACGCCCTCTTGCAGTGAACGCACCGCCGCCACGGCTGATTCTGCCCCCGCCGCACCCAACGCATGACCGACCATACTCTTGATGCTTGTGATCCTCATGCTGTTGATATGCTCGCCAAAGACACGCTTGAGAGCCTTGGTTTCGCCCTTATCATTAAGGACTGTACCTGTACCGTGAGCAAAGACCACATCAATATCCTCTGCGGCCAATCCCGTATTTTTGAGCGCACCCTGAAGTGCTCGTGCCGCACCATCGCCATTGGGTTCCGGTGCTGTAATATGATAGGCATCTCCTGTCAGACGCCCTCCCATCACTTCGGCGTAAATCTTGGCTCCACGTGCTAACGCATGTTCCTCGGTTTCGATAATCAATGAACAAGCCCCTTCGCCATTGACAAAACCATCACGATCCACAGAGAAGGGACGACAGGCATGTTCAGGGTCGTCTGTACGGCTTGACAATGGTCCCATGCGTCCAAAGGCAGAGGAGGTCAACATGGAAATCGCTGACTCTGCCCCACCCGCGATGAACACTTCGGCCTCGCCCCGTTGCAAGAAGTGATAGGCGTCGATGATGGAATAATGTCCACTGGCACAGGCCGCTGCACTGGTCATGACAGGACCGCTCGCCCCTGTATCAATCGACACCTGACAGCTTGCCGCATTTGCCATGGACGCCGGAACGACAAAGGGGCCGACCGTGCGCCAAGCCTTCTTCGTATCCGCCGTCATGACGACCGATGCTGCCTCAATGTCGGTAATGCCCCCACCACCTGTGGCAATCAACACACCGACATCATTGCCATTGACCTCGCCTTCCTTGTTGCTGTTGGTACGGTCAATCACCAAGTTGGCATCTTCTATGGCCTGCTGCGAAGCTGCAATCGATAACTGTGCTGAACGCGCAATGCGGCGGGCCAGTTTGCGATCCATATACTGCCTTGGGTCAAAGTCTTTGACCTCACAGGCGATATTATAGGGCATATCCAGTGTGTCAAAGATCGTTGTCTTTGCTGCGCCAGATTTGCCCGCCAGCAGATTTTGCCAAAATGTTTCAACATCATTGCCGATGGGTGTAAAAGCACCCATCCCAGTAATCACGATTCGTTTCATATGGTATCTCTATATTTGTTTATATACTATCTTGTTTTGAAATTCGCTATCCGCTATCTGAGGCAAGACCATCGGGAGGCGACGACAATGTGCTCTGGAAGCACTCGATTTCACTCGTCACTGCCCGATGGTCTGGTCACTCATATTGGTTTGTGAATTTCAAAACAAATTCGGTTTGAATGTGAAAAATTCCCCCATTTTTTTCCATGAACAGTCATGACTAAGGCAAATCCACAAAATAAAATACCCATTAAAACGTGGAATGAGCACTCTCTAGTGCGGGTCGTACACGAGAAAGCTGGCATTAGAGAATACCTACTCCGCGACTTATACTTTTTGTGGATTCGCCTAATTTCAATGGGAGGCGAATTCTATCTTATAATGATAGCTATACGTTTTTAGCCTTTTTTAAAATGAGTAGAGGAATTATAAGAAACGTTGTTAAATGCGTCAAAAATAGTCCCTGCTCATTTTTAGGGGATATACTCATTACAAGGATTATTTCTTACCATATCGTTGCTCATTATTGCCAAAGGATTCAGTAAGAGATAACACCATACTCGCGAATGAGTCGCACATCGGACTAAACTTATAAAT
>JBCCFC010000364.1:0-10625 GCA_039029935.1 Chloroflexota bacterium | reverse complement strand
GAAAAATTTCCATTTAACTGTACAGTGGATGATAAAGGCGTCGCATAAAATCAAACTATTTAGCAATACAAAGAGACATATCATGGAACCAATTGCAATTATCGGCATGGGGTGTCGCTTCCCAGGCGCGGAAGGCAAGCCTATTCGTACCCCTGAAGCCTTCTGGGAGCTGCTACACTCTGGACAGGATATTCTACGTGAAATTCCATCTGAACGCTGGTCGGTTGACGACTATTATGACCCTGACCCCAATGCAGTGGGCAAGATGTATGTACGCAAGGGCTATTTTCTGGATGAGGTTGATCAGTTTGACCCCACGTTTTTCAACCTTGCACCTAGAGAAGCAGCAAGCCTAGACCCACAACAACGGATTGTCTTAGAGACAAGTTGGGAAGCACTGGAGTATGCCAACATTGTCCCTTCATCACTAAAAGGCAGCCAGACAGGAATTTTTGTTAGTACTTTTTGGGACGACTATTCATCGCAACGGCTCTATGCCAGCGACCCTAACACGATTGACCGCTATTCGATTCTCAGCAATCAACGGGCGATGGTTTCTGGACGGTTGGCGCATTTTCTTGGTGTACGCGGGCCTAATGTGCTTGTAGATACAGCTTGTTCTGCTGCACTGACAGCCGTACACGTGGCCTGTCAATCGCTGCGTAATCAGGAGTGTTCACTCGCGTTGGCAGGTGGTTCATACTTAACACTAACACCTGAGCTGACCATTGGCCTTTGTCAAATGGGGGCGTTGGCGGCAGATGGTATGAGCAAATCGTTTGACCGTCAGGCCGATGGTTATGGGCAGGGCGAAGGGTGTGGCATGGTGTTGCTAAAGCGGCTGTCTGACGCGGAGGCCGATGGCGATACAATCCTTGCAGTCATTCGAGGCTCTGCAATCAATCATGATGGCGAGAGTCGAACGGTCACAACACCTAGTGGTGTCGCACAGGAAGAACTCTTGCGTACAGCACTAGAGCAGGCGGGGATTGAGCCTCATCATGTGCAATATGTGGAAGCACATGGTACAGGCACGGAATTGGGGGACCCCATTGAGGTCTTTGCGATTGCTGGCGCGTATGGTCAGAAGCGCACAGAACCTTTGGCAATCGGCTCAGTCAAGACCAACATCGGCCACCTTAACGCCGCGGCTGGCATTGCGAGTCTGTTCAAAGTTGTGTTGGCAATGCAACAGGGTGTAATTCCCCCAACACTCCATGTCAATCAGCTAAACCCACGTATCCCTTGGCAAAAATTAGCGATAACCGTCCCCACAGAAGTGATACCTTGGGAAACAAAAAATGGCGCACCGCGTCTGGCAGGCATCAGTTCCTTTGGTCTAAGTGGCAGTAATGCCCATGTGATTGTGGAGGAGGCACCGTCTATACAATCACAACAACAGATACAACCACAGATACAACCGCAGATACAGCCACAGTCTGTACAGGCGCAACCACAGATTGAACGATCTGTTCATCTACTGCCACTGAGTGCCAAAACGATTGAATCAGTACAGGCACAGGTGCAAGCCTATCGTGCGTATTTGCAAGAACACGCAGGCGTGACATGGGCAGATGTCTGTCGTACCGCCGCCACGGGCAGAGAACACTTTGCCCATCGGCTGGCTCTGGTTGCCTCATCCAAAGACGATGCCATCCAAGCATTGCACACAATTGAGCAAGATTTCTCACAAGCAACGTATGCTCACTACACAAGCAGACGTTCCCCCCAAATCGCCTTTCTGTTCACAGGACAAGGGTCGCAATATGCAGGGATGGGGCAGGAACTCTATCAAACCGACCCTACTTTCCGTGACATCATTGACCGTTGCGATGTTGTCTTCCAAGAGGTGTTTGGTCGTTCCCTCGTTGAATTACTTTACCCAGCAAGTAGGCAAGGGGCAAGTGGCAAGGAGAACGGGGCAGGTGGCAAGGAGAACGGGGCAAGTGGCGACTCTGCAACCTGCAACCTGCAACCTGCAACCTGCAACCTGCAACCTGCAACCCGCAACAATGATCTCATGGAGTCACACCCCTGTGGACAAGCGGCAAACTTTGCGATTGAATGTGCATTGGCAGACGTATGGCACTCATGGGGCATTACACCCGATTTTGTGCTAGGCCACAGCCTGGGTGACTTTGCGGCAGCATATACAGCGGGTGTCATCTCGTTGGAAGATGGGCTACGGTTGGTCACAAAACGAGGGCAACTCATGGAGACAGCGGTCGGTAGCATGGTTTCCGTGTTGGCCTCAGAAGCCGACTTGTTACCACTGATTGCTGCCTATGATGATGTCACAGTTGGCGTTATCAATGGTCCCACAAGCACGGTTCTTTCGGGTGGACACGAGAGCATTGAACGATTGACGGCACAATTGCAGGGAGCAGGCTTCAAAACACGCAAACTGGACATTCCAATGGCGGCTCATTCACCACTGCTTAATCCCGTGTTGGATCAGTTTGAGCAAGCCGTCCAAAAAGTCACGCTTAATCCACCCAAGCTGAAGGTCGTCTCCAGCATGACGGGGCAACTCGTCACTGACGAACTCGCCAACCCCACCTACTGGCGGCAGCACCTCCGCAACACCGTCCGCTTTGCCGATGGCGTCGCAACGTTGCAGGAACAGGGCGTGGAAATATTTATTGAAACGGGGCCTGGGACAACATTACTGGGAATAGTTAATAGTGAAGAGTTAATAGTTAATAGTGAACTCTCTCCGCCTCTCCGCCTCTCCGCCTCTCCCCGTCTCTTGACTCCAAGCCTACGCAAAAACAAATCCGACTGGCAGCAGATGTTGGAGAGTTTGGGCGAGCTTTATGTGCATGGGGTTGCAGTTGACTGGGTTGGTGTTGACAGGGCTGGTGTTGACAGGGCTTATGCACGGCAAAAAGTGGGCCAAATAGCTCCCCTACCGACCTACCCGTTTCAACGTCAGCGTCATTGGGTGGATGTCCCCAAACGACGTGGTGGGCTGGAACCGTTGCGACCACTGATTGATACGATGTCGCGGTTGCCTCTGCGTGGCGAGATGCTTTTTGAAACCGAGGTGAGTGCGGATACGCTGCCCTTCTTAACCGATCACTTGGTCTATGACACAGTGGTCTCCCCGGGTGCCTGTCATCTCTCGATGGTGTTGAGTGCTGGAGAGGTGGCTTGGCAGAAAAAAAATCAACCGGGGCAATGCTATGAACTGAGCGATGTGATATTTCCACAGGCACTGGCGTTGGATGTGCATCAGCGTCGTCTGGCGCAGACTGTTCTGACCCCATTGCCAGAGCCGCATCAGAAAACCCAGGCCAAATTTCAGCTGATCAGTTTTGAGCCGGAAACGGACTTGCTTGATCAAGATGCCATTATGACCCATGCAACAGGTGTGGTGGGTCTGAAAGAGCGTCCTACAGACCTGTCGTTGAGCAATAGCGATCAGCTTCATGACCTTCAAGCGCACTGCCAGCAATCGGCGCAGCAGACATCCCCGATGGTCGATGAATCGGTTATCGTCTTGGGCGATAGTTTTCGCTGGATTGATGCGGTGTGGCATCCTGCGGCAGATAAATGGGGGCAACCGAAAGAGGTGCTGACCCGGCTACGCTGTCCTGATGTCATCGGTACGCTAAAGGGATACATGATTCATCCAGGGTTGTTGGATGCGTGTTTCCAAACAGCGGCCCTGACACGGGGAATCGGTGAGACAGAAGTGATCTCTGATGTCGTTCTACCCTTTGCCGTAAATTCGTTACAACTTTATACCCAGGATAGTCAGGCATCAACCTTAGAGCGTTGGTGGTGTCATGCCGAACAGGTAGCCCCGTTAAAATGGAATATCCAACTCTTTGACGCGTCGGGTGCAGTGGTGGCAAAGATTGATGGCTTTGAGATGCTGAAAGCCTCAGCCAGTGCCATCCAGACCACTCGGCTACATACAGAGTGGTTACAACGTATGACATGGCACATGGAGCCTCTTGCTGAGGTCACTGGCAAGCAACCCGATTGCTGGGTCATTGCAGGTGAGTTGAGGGAGATGAGCGACGCATTAACAGCATCGCTCGAATCCGAATCGCTGCCCGTTTACTGTTTGGCTGGGTCTGAGCAAAGTTCTGAACAAAAACGTGAGATTGCACATCAAATCATAAAAATTGCCTCGCAGCATCAAGCAATTGGCGTCGTCTATCTTGGCATCAATACAGAATCAGTGGAGGGCGTTGCCAGCCACGCCTTAACAGGCTGTACAGGACTTCTCTATCTGACCCAAGTGCTTGTTGAGCATGAGGTAAATACACATCTTTGGATCGTGACCCAAGGTTGTCAACGTCCCGTGTTGTCACCTATGTCGCCTGTTGTGACAGCATTAACCCATCGCCAAATAGGTATCACATCTGCTGGGGGAACCCTCTGGGGCTTTGGACGCACCTTGATGCAGGAACACCCGCACTTACATACAGTCTGTGTCGATTTGGATGATCGTGATGATATGCAGACTCAGCTATCCGCACTTGTGACCGAGTTGGTCAGCAGCTATGGTCATCTTGCTCAAACGCAAGATATGGCGCAAGAAATATCCTATCAACGCCAGACGCGCTATGTGGCGCGGGTAGAGACATGGGATAAGCCAACCTCAGACAACGGCGAACCACAACGGCTTCAATTACGCGCCTATGGGTTGCTCGAACACCTGATCTTTGTCCCGCAAACGCGACGGCATCCACAGCCAGATGAAATTGAAGTAGCCGTCTGCGCTGCGGGGCTAAATTTCCGCGACGTGCTGAATGTCTTGGGGATGCTCGAAGCGCATTATGCCGCTGAGTTGGGCATTACAGAGGCCAAGGATGTCGGGCTTGGGTTTGAATATGCGGGCATTGTGTCGGCTGTTGGCAGCGATGTGACCCATCTGGCCGTCGGCGACCGTGTGATGGGTGTTGGTCCTCAAGAAGGAACCTTTGCCAACTACATAACACTCCCTGCCCGGCGAGCCGTCCACACCCCTGATGGCATCAGCGATGAAGATGCGGCGACGATTCCGTTGGCCTTTGTGACCGCCTGGTATGGGCTGGTGACAAAGGCAAAGCTCCAGCGAGGAGAACGTGTCCTGATCCATGCTGCATCTGGTGGTGTGGGGCAGGCGGCTATCCAGATTGCCCAAGCCATCGGGGCGGAGGTGATTGCCACCGCCAGCCCCCATAAACAGCCGTTTCTGCGCGAGCAAGGCATTCAACATGTCCTCAATTCACGCACGCTTGATTTTGCGGATGAAATCCTGGCGTTGACCGATGGTGAGGGGGTGGATGTCGTTCTCAACAGTCTCAACGGATCATTTATTGATGCCAGTTTTGAGGTTCTGGCACAAGAGGGTCGCTTTGTGGAGATGGGCAAGCTCGACATCTGGAGCCATGAAGATGTGGCGCAACGGCGACCGGACGCCACCTACCATCCCTTTGATCTACGTGAGGAGATGGCGGTGGATGATGGACTGGAAGCCAATCTGTGGACCGAGATCACGGCGCAGTTCCGGCAGGGGCTTCTACAGCCATTGCCCAAAGTGACCTTTCCATTTGCCGATGCCGTTGATGCTTTCCGCTATATGCAGCAGACACGGCATATTGGCAAAATTGTACTTACGATTGATGAACTACGAGGGCAACATAATCAAGAGAGTCCCGTCATTGCTCAATCTGATGCCACTTATCTCGTCACAGGCGGTCTGGGGGCATTGGGCTTGCAGGTTGCACAGCAATTGCTGGAAGAGGGGGCAAAACATCTTGTCCTGACGGGGCGACGTGGTGTGACCAGTGCAGAGCAGCAAGCATCCATCGACGCACTCCAACAGCAGGGGGCAACGGTCCATGTTGTTGCAGCAGATATGGCCGACAGCGAGGATGCCCAACGTGTGCTGGATGCGTGTACAGCCATCGCGCCGTTACGTGGCATCATCCATGCGGCTGGCGTGATTGATGATGGTATTTTGACCGCCCAAACACCGGAACGGTTTGAAACGGTGATGCGCCCCAAAGTGGCGGGCACATGGCATCTACATACCCTGACAACAGAGATGGACCTTGATTTCTTTGTCTGTTTCTCCTCGATTGCATCGTTACTCGGCTCGGCGGGACAGAGCAACTATGCAGCGGCCAGTGCCTTTATGGATACACTGATGCAACAACGCCATGCATTGGGGTTGCCCGGTCTAAGCATCAATTGGGGTGGCTGGTCTGACGTGGGGTTAGCGGCCCACTTGACAGAGAGACTGCAGATGCAGGGGATGGGCATGATCTCACCCCAACAAGGGCGACACCTACTCTCCTATCTGCTTCAACAGCCCTCTGCCAGCATCGGTGGACAAATTGGGGTGATCCCAAGACAGGCTGCGCCACGACAAGACAGTGCAACGCATCCTGTATCGGGCAAAGAGGAACACGGACAGCGAGAGCGTTTAGCCGCTGTGAAACCATCTGTCGATTGGCACAGCAAACTTCAAGAAGTATCACCCCATGAGCGAGAAATTGCACTCCAAGATTATCTGCATCAGCAGGTTGTCCAAGTTCTAGGGCATCCACCCTCCTATGAAGTTCCGCTTACCCAGCAGTGGACAGAATTGGGCATGGATTCGCTGATAAGCATTGATGTGAAGAATCGGATTGTCCGTGATCTATCCATTACTGTCCCGATGACGGAGTTGATTGATACGTCGATTGAAAAATTGGCCCTATTTTTGACCACAGAATGGACACTACATAAGCTGGACGGAACGATGGTTAGAAAGATGAGTGGAAAGACGGGTGAAAAAATGTCTGTACAGAGTGCAGCCGCAGGAAGCCCCGAAACCGACTCAGACGAAATCATGGACATTGAATTTCTAGAGATAGATTTGCCCGATGATCTATCTCTGTATGAAATAGAGACAAATAATACAGGGTCAAACCACACAGAACCAGAGACCATTATGGAGGAGATGACGATAGAATGAGGAATTTCACAGAGCATTTAACCCAAGAACCCAACCTTGACCGTTGGTTACAGCAACTCATCCAACAGGGGATTGAGCCATGGGTCGAAGAGGGAAAACTGCGTATTCGCGCACCAAAAGGCGTGTTGACACCCGATCTGCGTAGACAGTTGACGGCGCGCAAGACAGAGCTAGTGAGCCGATTGCAACGGTCAACACAGGAGAACAGCCCGCAGTTCACCATCACACCTGCGCCCGAAGAGCGTCATGAACCCTTCCCCCTAACGGATATTCAACATGCCTATTGGGTCGGTAGCAGCACCGCACTAGAGTTAGGTGGCGTCGGGATTCACTACTACGTTGAGACTATCTGTGAGGACCTTTCGCTGCCAGCATTTGAGCAAGCCCTAAATTTGCTGATCAAACGTCACGATATGCTCCGTGCAATTATCTTGCCGGATGGTCAACAGCAAATTCTGGCCCAAGTGCCAACCTATCAAATGACGGTCAAGGATTATCGTGCTGATAGCTATAAAGACCTTTCAAATTATGACCAGGCGGTTGAAAGCCAGCGCACGGCTTGGCGAGCGGAGATGTCACATCAAAACTTGCCAACGGACCAATGGCCGCCCTTTGATATCCGCGCGATGGTGCTTAAAAACGGGCAAGTCTGTCTCTACTTCAGCCTGAATCTGTTGTCGCTGGATGCAGGCAGTATTCTGATTCTGTTCCGCGAGTGGTTTGAACTTTATCAAACCATCAATCAGGGTCGCCCCCTCTTGTCACAGCAACCTTTGTCACAGCAACCTTTGTCACAACCGCCCTTGTCGTTCTCTTTCCGTGACTATGTACTGGCAGAAAAGCGGATGGCAGAGTCGTCGCTTTATGGAAAGGCGCGTACCTATTGGCTTGACCGACTGGATAGCCTGTTCCCTGCACCAGAACTGCCGATGGCACAAACATCCAATATGCTGGCCTCTCCCCGTTTTAAACGACATCAATTTCAATTGCCAAGTCACCAATGGGGGCAGCTCAAGACGCAGGCCGAGAAGCTTGGTGTGACGCCGACCAGTGTGCTGCTCGCTGTCTTCTCACGCGTGTTGGCAACATGGGCAAAATCACCATCGTTCACGCTCAATCTCACATTCTTCCAACGTCAGCCCTTTCACCCAGAAGTAGACCAACTGGTTGGCGATTTTACACAGTTGAACCTCTTTTCAATAGACACAGCGACACAGGCAGATATAGACGGTGGGGATTCTCCACACACGACATCCATTCGCCTGCTGGCCCAACAAATTCAGCGGCAGCTATGGCAAGATTTAGATCATCACCAATTTAGCGGTGTAGAAGTGTTGCGTGAGTTGTCCCGTCTTTATGGACAAACCACCATGCCCATTGTCTTCACCAGCGCGCTGGGACTACCACAGGAAAACCCCAACATATTTCCTTTTGGGGAACCCCTCTATGAACTGACCCAAACGCCACAGGTGACGTTGGACCATGTTGTCTTTGAACGGGCAGGCAGACTCTGTATCCATTGGGACGTGATGGAAGACCTCTTCCCATCGGGGCTGATTGAGACGATGTTTGAGGCCAACTGTGCGCTCTTGACCCGTTTGGCTGAGGATGAGACATGCTGGCAGCAGGAGAAGTTGCCACTGTTGCCAGCGAGCCAATTGGCGCAGCTAACAGCCTACAATGCAACAGAACAATCATTGCTTTCACCCGACGCACCCAATCTGCTCCACACACTATTTTGGCATCAGGTGGCCGATCATGCAGCACAGCCCGCCATCCTCACACGGGACAGAGCTATCACCTATGCTGAATTGGCCCAACGAGCCGCACAGGTAGGGCGATGGCTGCAAGAACGTGGCGCCAAGCCCAATACCCTCGTCGCTGTGGTGATGGAAAAGGGCTGGGAGCAGGTGGTAGCTGTGCTAGGCATTCATTTTGCAGGAGCGGCCTATCTCCCCATCGACCCAACGCTGCCAGCAGAACGGCAGGCATATTTGTTGGAGCAAGGCGAGGTTCAGCTAGCCCTGACCCAATCTTGGCTGGATACAACATTGACGTGGCCCAGCCAATTGGCCGACCGTCTTTGCGTAGACACCTGTGCTGTCACGCCGAATGATGCGCCGAATAATGCGCCAAATGATACATCAGCTATCGAATACCCAGAGGTACTCAACCAACCGACAGACATCGCCTATGTCATTTACACCTCTGGCTCGACAGGTCAGCCCAAAGGAGTGGTCATCGACCATCGTGGCGCCGTGAACACCGTTCTCGATGTCAATCAGCGGTATGGCATTACGGCCAGTGATCGTGCCATCGCCATCTCCGCGCTCAACTTTGACCTCTCCGTTTATGACATCTTTGGTCTGCTGGCCGTCGGCGGTGCAATCGTTATGCCCGAAGAGGCCGAGCGCATTGATCCGCAACACTGGCATGAACTGGTCGAACAACATGGTGTCACCGTCTGGAACACGGTCCCTGCGTTGATGCAGATGTATGTGGAGTATGAAGAGTTGAAAAGTGGAAAGGTTGAAGAGTTGAAAGATGGAAGTGGGAACGAGGATAGCAGTGCCTCTTCAACTCTTCAACCCTTCAACCCTTCAACCCTCCGCATTATCATGATGAGCGGCGACTGGATTCCTGTCTCCCTGCCCGACCGTATTCAAACATTACACCCTGATGCAGATGTCTACAGTATGGGTGGTGCGACTGAAGCCTCAATCTGGTCGATTTATTATCCAATCGACGAGGTTGACCCCACATGGCCGAGTATTCCCTATGGCAGACCGATGGCGAACCAGACATTCTATGTGCTAAACGCCCAGCTTGAGCCTTGTCCTATGTGGGTGCCGGGTGATCTGTATATCGGTGGCATTGGTTTGGCCTTGGGCTATTGGAAGGATGACGCCAAGACCAATGAACGCTTCATTGTTCACCCTGAAACGGGTGATCGTCTTTACAAGACAGGCGACTTGGGTCGCTATCTGCCTTCACCGAATGGCTTATCTAGCGATACACCACCCAATATTGAATTTATGGGGCGCGATGATTTTCAGGTCAAAATTCGCGGACATCGTATTGAGTTGGGTGAAATCGAAACCACGCTGCTGCAACATTCCTCTGTCCAAGAAGTGCTTGTCTCTGTGGCAGGGGATGCCAAAAGCCCGAACAAGCAGCTTGTGGCCTATGTTGTGCATCATGCAAATATGGAGAGCCAAGATAGTGCTTCTTCGACCAGCGGTAATGCTGTCCAGGCGATGCCCGATCAATATGGGGTTGAGGATGAGACACAGCCATCAATGGGGAATGTGTTAACAGACCCTATTGAACGCCTAGAGTTCAAACTGCGTCAACCGGGCGTCCGGCATGACGATAATATTTTGGATGATGCATCGCTGGATATAGACAAGGGCGTTGTTGATATGCCACAGCCCATTGAAGATGATACGTTGCGACGTACCTATCTGGCTCGACAGAGCTATCGTCAATTTCAGGACACTCCCCTTGCCTTGAATCAATTCAGCACACTGCTCAGTACGCTGCGTCAACTGAGCTTGGCCGAATCGCCATTGCCCAAATATCGATATCCTTCTGCGGGTAGCCTTTACCCTGTTCAAACCTATGTCTACATCAAACCAGACCGTATTCAAGGGTTGGCAGGCGG
>JBCCFC010000363.1:0-10626 GCA_039029935.1 Chloroflexota bacterium | reverse complement strand
GCGATTTTTTAGTTCATCATGCTATTGCATTAGGTTTACATACAACTACATTAATTTTGGTAAAAGGAGCATTAGACGCACGTGGATCAAAATTAATGCCAGATAAAAAAGATTTTGGATATAGTGAATTATCATAGAGAGGTACAGTGATGAGTACATTGATGAGTGCGTTGACAATATGTAATCTCATTGCAGGACTGGCTTGATTTAACCCTCCTAACGATGAGACTGTTGCCCGCTTTACATTTCCCGCCTTTCCGGATTTACTCTTGTGGAGTATGTAGAGTATGTTGATGAGGGCATCGACAACCTGTGGCAGCAGTGTAGGGTTGGCTTGCCCTAACTCTCCTAGAGAAGCTGCTGCTGTTCGTCTCAAACTCTCATTACTATGATGAAGTGCATGGAGGAAGATATCGACAATCTGTCCTAGCAGTGCAGGAGTCACCTGACCTAACTTTATCAACGAAGATGCCGCTGCGTATCTCACAGGGAGTACACCATCATGGAGTGCATGAATAAGCGAATCAACAATCTGCCGCCGTAGTGCAGGGTTGGCCTGCCCTAATTCTCCTAATGATGAAGCTGCATTATATCTTATATATCCAACTGTGTCCTCACCATGATGTAATGTCTTTACGAGGGTATCGACAATTTGCGGCATCAGTGCAAAGCTGACCTTACCTAGTTTTCCTAGTGCCAATGCGATTGCTTGTCTCACATCATAATCTCCATCACTTGGCCGTCTCACGCTGTAATCTCGACAATGAATCGCCTCGGTGAGGGCATCGACAATCTGCCTCTGTAAAGTAGGACTGGCTTCTCCCAACTCTCCTAATGAGAAGGCTGCATTATATCTAGCCCTCCAAGACGTATTGTTATGAAGTGCATTGATGAGTGCATCGACAACCTGTTCCATCAACAACGGAGGGCTGGTTTGTCCTAATTTTCCTAATGTTGAGGCCGCTACACCTTTGCTATATTCCCATTGGTCGTCAACTAATGTCTTGATGAGGGCATCAACAACCTGTGGTAGCAACACCGGGCTGGCTTGCCCTAAATTTTCCAGCGACAAAGCCGCTCCATCTACATCACGACGGAGTGCATTGATGAGTGCATCGACAATCTGTTCCGTGACCAACAGAGGGCTGGCTCGTCCTAATTTTTCTAACGTTGAGGCTACTGCTTCTCCAACTTTGTTATACCCCCATGAGTCCTCAACCTCGCGTAATGTCTTGATGAGGGCATCAACAATCTGTGGTAGCAACGCTGGACTGGCTTGCCCTAACTCTCCAAGTGTAAAGGTAACTGCCAGTCTTACATTGTCAATGGTTCCTGTCGTATCATCATGGAGTGTCTTGATTAGGACATTGACAATTAGAGATAGGTCATAACCCTGTTTCGTGAGCACTTGACTTGTATGTTGCAAAAGCGGATAACTTTTTTCTAATCGCCCCGAATCAGCGATGATTTGTAAGAGGAGAGTTTGCGCGTGAAATTGTAAAACGTAGGTTGTGGTTTCACTGCACCCTAATACGTTACAGTCGAGATAACCTAATGCCGCTAGTTGAAATTCGCGTTGTAAACCATAAGCGAGTCGCCTTTCTAATTCAATACGAGGCCAATACGCGCCAATGTACTGACGAAATAGCCAAGGCAAGAGGTAGAGATAGCGAAGAATATAACACGGCCAATCCCAAATAAAAATGCGAATGTGAGTAAAAAAACTCCTTAATTTTTTATCATCTCGTCTATTTTTTTCTACTATTCTGCCAGGGTGAGTCCGTTGTAGTACAGCTAGTCTCTGCCTCAACGAAATCGGACGAAATATCCACAATGGCGCACAGGACTGCTGGTATATTGTCAATATCAACTGCTCCGCCTTCTCAGCGTTCTCACGGCTTGCTCCCAAACAACTAATAACCAACAAATGCACCTCTCGCCACCAGCCAATATGCAGATGAGGCATAACCATATCAATATCGTCAGGATACGGTTGTTCAGCAATATACCGCGCCGCTAAATACTCCTGAAAAGTACGATGCGCAAACTCCAGCGACCCATCACCACGCCCCTGCAACATGCCGCTACGGTCGCGGATAATCGTCACAAAATCACGCGCCTCCTGCTGCGCCATCGTCTCATTCTGCACCAACTTTTTCTCCAGCAACCCCGCCGCCAGTTGCGCAACAATATCGTCTTCAGGAGCTGCCACCCGTTCATGTTCACTGTGCATCCAATAGGCAACCGGAGCCAGTAGTTCTAGCTGGGTCTGCCAGTCATACTTGCCAATCAGCCCTGATTCCTTGATGGCCTTGTTGCTCTCCCATGTATAGAGCAGCGTCTTACAACATTCAAGATACAGCTCGACACGGCGGTTGGGCAGTACACGGTTGTTGCGATAGACAATGGCGATGATTGTGCAGAGCAGTGGGTTGGTGGCAAGGTCGGTGACACGCTCGTTGTCGGCAATGGCCTCAATGAGTGTTTGCGCTTCTTCGCGGTATTCATCGTCAAGGACGCCATAGGCGTTGTCATACCAGTGCGTGATAAACTCGGCCACATCATCGGCGGTAAATGGCTTGACTTCGCTGCGCTGAAATGTGCCACCTAAGCCGATATTCTGGAAGCCATGTGGTCGTGAGGTGACAAGGATGAGGTTGTTGCGTTGTGCTGTGCCAGCGGTCCCCTGCATAAAGGCGTTGATGGCCTCGGACAATGCCTGTCGTGCGCCTAAGCTGGCGATTTCATCCACCCCATCGAGGATGAGGATGCACCGACCTACGTTGAGGGCATCGGTGAGCCATTGAGCAGGGATGTCAGCGTAGTAGGCATTGTCACTGATGTAGTTGGCGATGATGGTGGTGAGGTTGGGCGCACCGGGTTTGTTATGTTCTCGTTCAAAGATGGGGGCAAAACGACGCAGTTCCAGCAGAATGGGCAGACGATTCTCGGTAAAGTGTGCCCCCAACGCCTTGGCCGTTGCCTGCTGCTTTTGCGCAAAGACCACTGCCAGCCAGCGTGAAAGCGTGGTTTTGCCACTCCCGGGCCCACCGACGATGACAAGATGACGATGTTGATGCAATGCCTCCGCCACCGAGAGCGTCACCGTTTTGGGTTGCCGTGCCTCGGCCTCCAACTGCCCCAACCGCATCTGTAGCTCCTGCATCCGCTGGACGTCATGACCGCCAGCCGCCTCCAACTGACGAAGCTCCTGCGCCAACCGCATCTGCTCCCCTTGCGCAGCTCCGTCCAGCGTTCGACCCCTCTGTGTAATTTCGGTATTGAGTTTGACAAAGACCTTATCCAGCGAAACCGTATTCAGCCGCGCTTCCTGCTCCGGCAACCCCGTCAAGGTGAGCTGATTGTAGTGTTTGATGATTTGTTCGCAATAGCGTTGCTCGATTTCGGTATCAGACGCAGTGGATATGGCTGATGCAGGTGTAGCTGACGCAGGTGTCACGCCATAGTTGTGGCTGATTGTCACCTGATTGCCAAAGACATTGTGGTCACTGTGGGAGATGTCGCCTGCGCGTAGTGTGTTGCTCTGGATTGGTTGGTCGGTTGATTCGACGGTGGTCATGGCATGGAGTCCCCTTTGTATCACAGGCATTCTGCCTGTTGCGGATTAGAAAGTCGATTGATGATACGGTTACATGGTTAGCGATTATGTATTGGTAAAAAATGAACTTAACACCCGATGTTTTGCCACCCTATCAAACATCGCCTCAATGGGAATCGTAAAATTAGCAACAGCCACGCTCGAAATGTGACCTTGTGAACCCTGATGACGTAACTGGTATTGACCCGCCTCAAGCGTATATTGCTCCACAAACCGATTTTTTGGATCAACCAGCAAATATTCGGCCACACCATGCGCCGCATAATCCACAAATTTGATGCCCCGATCCGTCTCTTCTGTGCTGGGTGATAAGATTTCGACGATTAAATCCGGTGCTGGACAGCGCATCTGGTCAGGAACAAGTTGGCTTGCTTTTGCTGTGCCAAAGAAACAGATATCGGGTAAGTAATCGTTGCGTGTCAAAGACACCAATGTTGTTTCAGCATGAACAACGCCTAACTGATTGAGTTCAACAAATAGACTGAGCAAGGTTGAGACGTTTATACTTGTCTCTGTGTGACGAGCTTTTGCCGGTGAATGCATCACGATTTCTCCATTGATAAATTCGGCGCGCGTATCTTCATCCATCCAATCATAAAATTTGGCTCGCTTCTCTTGCTCTGTTGTAAATACCTTTTCGATTTGTGATTGATACAAGAACAGCTTTGGCGAACTGAGTAATGTTTTAAATAGTGGTTCTTCTCGAACAAGAACAGACATGATATCTATACCTCCATAGAATATAGCACTCATCACAGTGAGTGCTATCATAGCGAAAATAGATACACTTGTCAAAAATACTACATTATGCCCTCTATGTTGGCAGTATCTGCAAATCCGAAAGAAGACAAAAATCCGTTCCAACCCTAAATCCGCTGTAGTATGATTTATTGTCGATTGTGGATCGTGCTGAAACCAAGTATAATAGCCGGAGGATAAATGATATCATAAAATTCAACCTCAGTTGTGAAAAATACAAAGAGCTTTTCAGAGCAAAATTTTTAAGTACAAACTATGGACAGTTCCAAACAGACAAACAATAAACAAGAAGACCTCTACCGCGCCTCGCAATGGCAGCTAATGTGGTGGCGATTCCAGCAGCACAAGATGGCGTTGGTCAGCGTCGTCGTCCTCATCTTCGCCTATCTGGTCGCGCTCTTCGCCGAGACAGTTGCGCCCCATGATCCCAACCGCTTTAGTGCCAACTGGGTCCTTGCCCCACCCATGCGCATTCACTTTGTAGACCCAGAGGGGCAGTTTCACTGGCAACCCTTTGTCTATGGCCTGCAATCAGAACGCGACATGACCACGTTAGCAATGGTGGTTGTGCCTGACGAGACCAAAATTTATCCGATTAAACTGTTTGTCAAAGGCGACCCCTATGAATTGTGGGGGCTGTTTGAGATGGAACGGCATCTGTTTGGCATTGAGGTAGATGAGAATGCTGAGGATGAGGTTGCCAGTGACCAGATGTTGTTTTTATTGGGTGCGGATGAGCTAGGGCGGGATATGCTCTCACGCATTATCTATGGCGCACGTGTCTCGCTTTCTATCGGGCTATTGGGCGTTGCCCTCTCACTGGTGTTGGGCATCATACTGGGTGGCATCTCCGGCTACTACGGTGGTCTTGTCGATGTCATCATCCAGCGTATCATCGAATTCCTACGTTCATTACCTGCCATCCCGCTCTGGCTGACACTGGCTGCCGTCCTGCCGCCCAGTTGGAGTCCCATCCGCATCTACTTTGGCATCACGGTTATTTTGTCACTGATTGGCTGGACAGGGTTGGCACGAGTAGTACGAGGTCGTTTTCTGTCGCTACGTGAAGAAGATTTTATCTTGGCGGCACAGTTAGCCAACGCACCACGAATGCGTATTATCCTACGACACATGGTCCCCTCCTTCACCAGCCATCTCATTGCCCATCTCACCTTGGCGATTCCTTCCATGATTCTGAGCGAAACGGCACTCAGCTTTCTTGGATTGGGATTACAGCCGCCCGTTGTGAGCTGGGGCGTCCTGTTACAAGGCGCACAGAATTTCCGCTCGGTGGCGCTGGCCCCTTGGCTGCTGCTGCCAGGGCTGTTTGTGGTGATTGTCGTGTTGGCGTTTAACTTTGCCGGGGATGGGTTGCGTGATGCAGCAGACCCATATGCGATTTAAGTGGGTTTGATGTATCAAACCCCTACGAGTTCTTATCGAAATTATAGGCAATCAAAAAGTCAGGTAATCTATTTGTGAATGACGATATTCTAATCGAAATCAAAGACCTAAAAACCTATTTCACCCTGCGCGAAGGCGTAGTCAAAGCGGTCGATGGGGCCAGCTTCTCGATTCGGCGCGGCAAAACGCTGGGTGTGGTTGGCGAGAGTGGTTGTGGCAAGAGTGTGACCGCACAGTCTATTATGCAGATTGTGCCCAAGCCAGGGCAGATTGTGGAGGGCGAGATCAATCTGTATCTCGAAGATGAGTCAGAGCAACAGCAGATTTGCATCACCGACCACAAGCCACAAAGCGACCAGATGCGCGCCATTCGCGGCTCGGCTATCAGCATGATTTTTCAGGAACCCATGACGTCGTTTAGCCCCGTCCATAGTGTTGGTAATCAACTGGCGGAGACGATTCACTTGCATCAGCCTGAACTGGATCACGAATCGCGACAGATGGTCATTGAGATGATGGCACGGGTCGGAATCTCAAACCCAGAGCAGAACATCGACGCCTATCCCCATCAACTGAGTGGTGGGATGCGTCAGCGTGCCATGATCGCGATGGCATTGATGTTGGAGCCGAGTTTGCTGATTGCCGATGAGCCAACCACTGCACTGGATGTCACCACCGAGGCGCAGATTTTGCGACTGATGCGCACCATGCAATCCGAACTGGGCATGGCAATTATGTTCATCACCCACGATTTGGGCGTGATTGCGGAGATGGCCGATGATGTTGTCGTGATGTATCTGGGACGTGTCGTTGAATATGGTGATGTGGTTACGATTTTTGACGAACCCAAGCATCCCTATCTTCGTGCGCTATTGACCTCGTTGCCCCGTATTGGCAGCAAGACAGGTGAACGATTGGCAGCGATTGAAGGTATGGTCCCCAATCCGCTGGACATCCCCTCGGGTTGCCCGTTCCACCCGCGCTGCCCAGAGGCGATTGCGGGACGCTGTGACCAGATTGTGCCAGATGAAATTATGGTCAGCCCGGGGCATATGGTGGCCTGTCATCTGTATGGTGAACAAGATTAGACATGCAAGCGATTTTTGTGGATAATCATCGAACATTTGTATATTGTATGTATAGGAGTAAGTTTATCCGTGACAATACAAACTGTAGACACAGATCAAGCGGTTGCCTTACCTGAGGTCATGCCGTTTATCAATCCTGATAAATTTATCGAGCCTCAACGCAAATTGAAACCAGTACCAACGCGTAAGGCATCGCAAAATGGCGTATACCCAGAGCCACCTCTATGGAGTAGTAAAAAGCGAGCATCAAGAAAAGGTGCCGCCACTCAATACCAATACGAAGAAGAAATCAACTACGATGAAATCATTACCGAGGACGATGAACCTGTAGACAGTATTTCATGCGAAAAACAACAACGTCTGTTAATCGAGCCACTCTATAGCTCGCGCTACTTGCCACGTCCTTTTATTGCAACCGCCAATGTTGGGCTGTTTGAGCATCCGAAGAAACCAGCCATCGTTCCTGATATACTCTTAAGTTTGGGTGTTTCGGTTGGGAATGATGCCCTCGACAAGGCAAATCATTCGTACTTTATGTGGAAGTATCAAAAGCCACCTGAGTTGGTCGTAGAGATTGTCTCAAACAGTAAAAAAGAGAACGAGATAGGCACGAACTTTGAACAATACGCCAAGTTGGGTGTCAACTATTATGTGATTGTGGACATTGGTAACGATGAACAGGATCATGTGCTCCATGTCTATGAGTTGCAAGACGCTCAGTACGAGCCGCGTGATGATTTCAGTTTGCCCAACCTTGGTTTATCACTGACTTTTTGGAAGGGTGAGTTTGAGGACATTGAATTTACAGGGATTCGATGGTGTGATATCAATGGCAACTTGATTCTCACAGGACGGGAACGGGCTGAACAAATACGTATAGAGACGGAACAAATGCGTACAGAAAGAGAGCAAGTACGGATTAGAGTGGAACAAGCCGAGGTGCAAATTGTAAAAGAACGCCTTCCCGCAAAACAAGAACCTACGGAAATAGAGCTATTAAACCTTGAGATAGAGCGACTACGCACCAAACTTTATGCATTGAGTATGAGTAATGATTAACACAGAACATCAAACCGATCTCTTACTCCAAGTTGTCGGCTTACAAAAACACTTCCCTATCCAAAAAGGGTTCCTGCGCCGAGTTGTGGGTCATGTACGCGCAGTAGATGGCGTTGACTTTTACATCAAGCAAGGCGAAACCTTTGGACTGGTTGGCGAAAGTGGGTGTGGCAAAACGACAACGGGGCGGGCTGTTATACGCGCATTGGAGCCAACTGGGGGCGCGGTCCATTTCTGGGATAAGGAAATGGGGCAGGTCGATGTTCTCCAGCTTGAGGCCAACGAACTCCGCACCTTCCGTCGTCATACACAGATGATTTTTCAGGACCCCTATTCATCGCTCAACCCTCGGATGACATTGCTTGATATTGTGGGGGAACCACTGCTGAACAATGGCATCACGGGCGATGAACGCACCGAGCGGGTCGCAAATTTGCTAGAGATGGTTGGGCTACGCCCTGAGTATATCCATCGTTATCCCCATGCCTTTTCTGGTGGGCAACGCCAGCGCATTGGCATTGCCCGTGCATTGGCCCTAAACCCGCAGTTGGTCGTCTGTGACGAGCCTGTTTCTGCCCTAGATGTCTCTATCCAAGCACAGACGCTCAATCTTCTTCAAGATTTACAGGACGACTTTGGTCTCACCTATCTCTTTGTGGCGCATCAACTCAATGTTGTCGAGCATATCTGTGACCGTGTGGCTGTCATGTACGTCGGCAAGTTGGTGGAGATGGCGGAGACTGAGGCACTGTTTCACTCACCATTACACCCATACACGGAAGCCTTGATGGGAGCCGTACCTCGCCCACACCCAAAAATGCGTGGTGAACGGACTATCCTGGAAGGAGAGGTGGCAAATCCTGCCAATCCACCGAGTGGTTGCTATTTTCATCCGCGCTGTCCCTATGCCATTGAGCAGTGCAAAACCGAAGAACCGGCGTTACGCGAATTACGGCCAGAACACTATGTGAAATGTCATCGTGCGGAAGAGTTGACATTGTGTGGTGTTGGTACTTATGAATAGTGATAAACTCCTTCCAGGAAGAATTGTGATTGATGCCTATATTTTCAGAAAAAGCTCTTCCTGGAAGGAAATCATGATCATTGATTACAAGAGGATACCATCATGAGAAAACCTAATATCATCTACGTCTTTGGCGACCAATGGCGTGCCCAAGCCACAGGCTATGCAGGTGCCCCCAATGTGCAGACGCCCAACATTGACCGACTGGCGGGGGAGAGCATCAACCTACGTAATGCCGTTTCCACATGTCCACTCTGTACCGCTTACCGCGCCAGTTTTCTGACAGGACAATATCCACTCACGCATGGTCTATTTGTCAATGATGTCCCGCTCGACCCAGAAGCAATGACGTTGGGCAAAATCTTTGCAGGACATGGCTACGACACGGCGTGGATTGGCAAATGGCACATTGATGGCAATGGCCGCGATGCCTACATCCCGCCCGAACGACATCAGGGCTTTTACTTTTGGCGTGTGTTGGAGTGTACACATGACTACAACTGCTCCTACTATTACGCTGATGACTCAGAAGAAATGCTACAGTGGGAGGGCTATGATGCCATCGCCCAGACACGCACCGCACAACAATACATCCGTGAGCATGATGGCGAGAACCCATTTCTGCTGGTGCTATCCTGGGGACCACCGCACAACCCCTATGGCACGGCCCCCGAAGAATTTCGTCGTCTCTATAATGGCGATGCCTTAAAACTGCGCCCCAACGTCAAGTTGCCCCTGTCCATGTTTGTTGGTCACGCATTGGCGGGATACTATGCACACTGCACGGCACTTGACGCTTGCTTGGGTGAGTTGATGGCAACAATTGATGAGGCAGGCATTGCCGACAACACAATTTTTATCTTCACATCCGATCATGGCGATGCGGTGGGCTGTCAAGGTATCACCAACAAGCAAGCTCCTTGGGATGAATCGGTCTGTGTGCCCTTTCTATTGCGCTATCCCGAACGCTTTGGCCGTGTACCGAGCGTGGTTGACACCAGCATTGGCACACCTGACATCCTACCAACGCTACTTGGGCTGTGCGACTTGCCGATTCCAGAGACCGTCCAAGGGTTAGATTTCAGCGAGCATCTGGCTGGCGGTCCCGACCCATCAGATGGAGCCGCGCTGATTGAATGTATTCACCCCATTGCCGATTGGTGGCACGGGTTGGGTGGCAAGGAATATCGGGGATTGCGTACGGAGCGATACACCTATGCGCGCTCATTGGATGGCCCTTGGCTGCTCTATGATAACCAGAATGATCCCTATCAACTTGATAATCTGGTGGGCAAAGAGGAGCAGATGGCATTGGTCAATGAGTTTGACGCATGGTTACAACGCAAGCTGGATGCATTGGGCGATGAATTCTTGCCCGGTGTGACGTACTGTGCACAATGGGGCTATACGCTGGATGAACGTGAGACAGTGATTATTCCACCCAAAGTTCGACCCTAAACAATAGAGTTGTTGCATGGCAGACACCGAATGAATTCGGTGGTCTCTATCGCCGTCCCCCATATGGATTGACCGATGACCACATCTGTTTGTACCAAGGCAAGTCGGGATTTTCAATCGAATAGATGGTTCTACCCTCTGTAGTGTTTGTTGCATCGGTTGTGTTCGTGGGAATCGGTCTCTGACGAGGCTTATCCTCGTCCCGCATAAACGAG
>JBCCFC010000362.1:0-10647 GCA_039029935.1 Chloroflexota bacterium | reverse complement strand
TCCTTGAAGTGATGCGCCATAAACTTCTTGATAAAGACCTCACCCACGTGACCGACCCAATAGTTTAATTCGCTGCGTAGCTTGTCAATAATCTCTTCATAATAAGCCGCACTCTTGCCTGCCCACTCAGCCTGTGCGTTTTCAACCGCCTGTTGCCGTTCAATTTGGTCGATCTCCCAACTATAGCCAATCCGCAACACCTGTGGCAACAGTGGGTCTGATAGCCCCCCATACTGTTGGTGCGCATGTTCCCAGACGAGATCACACCAAATCAACTTTTGGAGGATTTCATTGGTTTCCTCAATCGAAATCGGCAATTTTAAATCTTCGTGTAACTTTTTAAGATGTACAGACTCCTCAGGCTCTTGAAGTTTATCGGGGTATTGACTCAGATAGACAATCAGCCGACGTGCATGGGGCAAATTAAACGTCTCCAGATGATGACCGAAATGGTAGTACCAAAAGGTACGGATATGTCCTTGCCGGTTGCCCACTTCAAAGGTTAAGACCGCTTTCACCCCTTTTTCCGTCGTCAAATCCAAATCAGCATCCAAACATTCGCTATTAAACAGACACCAGATGTAATAGGGATGTCCATCCACCAAACGACTGATGGTGTAAGCAACGTCGAAATCAATGTCAAGACCATGCTTTTTCGCAAATTTATCCACCAATTGAACCGCGCCCGCAATGGGTAAACGACCGATATGACTGGTGCCCACACGACCGAGCATCGACCCCCACAACGCCTCGTCGGTCAGTGCTGTCACCTCGGACCCCGCGATCAGCATGGGGGCGCGTGAGGATTCTGCTGCGGTTGAGAATGAGTCGGTATAGCGTTCATAGGGGTGCGTACAGGCTTCATCTTGATAGACAACTCGATTAAGTCGCTGGAACTCATCAAACATCACAATAATACTCAAACCCGTTTGAACGGCAACATCATGGATTAAGTTATGCATGACTTCATGCACTTTGATGAAATCACTGATGTTCCCATCCTCTTCCCACCATGTAATCAATTCCTTGATATAGGTTTCATCCGCGTTTTCAGCAATTTCATAAAGGGATTCACGTGTATGCTTGATTTTAAAGGCAAGTTCTGCATTGCGTGTTCGATAGGCCAAATATTGCCGGACAAATGCATAGAAATACAACTCTGCCAGTTTTTTGTCCCATATTTTATGGATGCCGTCATGCAACTCAAAGTAAAAAGGCATGACATCCTTACGCTCCCGAAAAATCCGATTATAGAGCCGTTCCATAATCGCCGTCTTACCATACCGTCGATGGGACACCAATGCGCGGCTACGTCCGACCTTTTGACCAACGAGATCTACCCACTTCATCAGCCTGTCCATCTCACGCTCGCGGTCAGTGAACATGCCAACACCCACACGCTCGGAAATGGGGTCTGGTCGTTCCTCTGTTGAATAGTCTTGTGAAATCATGTATCTTTCTCCTGAATCGCCGCAATACTGCTTATCTGTCATTATAGCACAAATGGGCAGCGTTTCCAGATTGAACAATGGTAGAAAGCCTGTGTGTAATAAGCAATATTGACAAAGACAGTTAGAGACATATATACTGAAATTTACAAAAGTCAATATCTGTTTTTATAAACATGTTCAAAGGAGACAAAACATGCAATCAACCAAATTGAGCCGACGCTCTTTTTTGCAATTGACGGGGGCAACTGCTAGTTTGGCCTTGTTAGCTGCCTGTGCGCCAGTGGCCGCACCAGCAGACGGTGGCGGTGAAGGAGGCGATGTTGCTGCCGAGCCGATCACCATTCGCTACGGACGCCATGACCCGGCTGACGGTGTAATGATGACTGTAGATACCTTTCACGAAGAATACTCTGGCATCATGGTAGAGGTGGAGCAGATTGGTGAGTTCCATGCCAAGATTCCAGCATTGGCAGCAGCGGGTACATTGCCTGATGTGGTGCGCAGTTGGGAAGCAATGGCTCTGGATATGGGACGCAATAATCAGTTCATCGACATACAACCAATGGTAGATGCCGAGCCTGACTTCAACCCAGAGGACTTCTATGAGAACTGGTGGAACTATCCGCTGGTTGATGGCAAGCGTGTGGGTGTGCCTGATGCAGCGGCGCCACATGTCACCTTCTATAACGCTGACCTCTTTGATGCGGCAGAAGTTGAATATCCAGACCCAGAGAGCTTTACATGGAGCGATTACGAAGAAAAAGCACGCGCCATCAGCGATCCTGACAACAAAGTATGGGGCTCGGAAACGATCCCTGTGGGCTGGCACATGTTTAGTGCCAAGCAGGTCTGGCAAAATGGTGGTCACTTCTACAGCGATGATTACCTAAGTTGTGTGATTGACCAGCCAGAGGCCATTGATGCCATTCAATTCTGGGCGGATATGTTGCTCGACGGCAACGTCATGCCATCACCATCACAGATTGTCGGTATTGGTGGTGCAGGTGCGGCAGCAGAGCTACTGGCTGCTGGTCAAATCGGTATGCAACGCATGGGTAGCTGGGTCACAGGCACGTTGGTCGATTCGGGCTTCCGCTTCAACATTGTGCCAGAGCCAAGCCAAGCACAGCGTGACACCATTACACACGGAGCTTTCAACGCTATTTCGACCTCATCTGAAAACAAGGATGAAGCATGGACATGGCTCAACTACAACTGTAGTACGCAGGGTATCTACAACTACTCTAGCAATGCCAACTTCCCAGGCACACGTCGCTCATCGAATGAAATGACGCCTGCACCTTGGGTGGCTGAGGTTGATTTTGACGTGAATTGGGATGTCATTCCGCAAGCGTTGGAATATGGTCACATTTTGCCGGGGCCAGCCAACGAAGGTGAAGCACTCAAGCTGATTGGCGATGCACTGGAGAAGGTTTACGCGGGTGATGTCAAAGCTGCCGATGTCTTCCCAGAGGTTGCACCAAAGGTGACGGCTGTTATCTCGGATATTTAGTCGTCGGTACATCAGTAGGTCAGTAGGTCAGTAGGTCAGTAGGTCGGTATTCTGTGGATGGACACCGATTTACTGACCTGCTGAATACCGACACACCGAATACCGACACACCGAATACCGACTACACTGACACACAAAAAAACGGGAGACACCACTTGTCCGTTGCAAATCTATCGTTCAATAAACTCAAGCGTCGTCAGCGCGATGCAATCGTCGCCTATGCCTTCATTTTGCCTTGGATCATTGGCTTCATTGTCTTCACCGGCGGTCCCATCATCGCCTCCTTTGGCTTGAGCTTTTTCCGCTGGAAGATGATCGCGCCACCGCGCTTTTATGGGATTGAACATTATATCCGTATGTTCACGGTCGATGAATTCTTTCTGCAATCCATTTGGGTGACAACCAAGTTCCTGCTCTACTCGATCCCCGCTAGTCAGGTTTTGGCCTTAATTTTGGCAATGTTGCTCAACCAGCGCATCCATTTCCAAGGCTTCTGGCGCACAGCGTTCTATCTGCCAGCGGTCATCAGCGGTGTAGCAGGGTCGGTTATCTGGGTGTGGATGTATCATCCAGAGCTGGGCATCATCAATCATCTCTTGAACACAGTGGGGCTGGAAGGGCGCAACTGGCTCTATGAGAAGGAACTTGTCATGACCTCGCTGGTCATCAAGAGCCTGTGGAATATCGGTGTGCCAATGGTGATCTATCTGGCCGCGCTGCAAGGGTTGCCCCAACTCCTCTATGAGGCAGCGGATATTGATGGCGCCAGTGAGTGGGCTAAGTTTGTCAACATCACCCTGCCCATGCTCTCACCCGCCATCTTTTTCAATGTCGTCATGGGCATCATCGGCGGTGTGCAAACCTTTGCCGAACCCTATGTCATGACAGGCGGTGGACCCGACAATGCGACGCTTTTCTTGGGGCTGTATCTCTACCAAAGTGCCTTCCACTTTCTCAAGATGGGCTACGCCTCGGCGATGGCCTGGATTATGTTTATGCTTATTTTTGGACTGACAATTGTTCAATTCCGACTGGCAGGACGCTGGGTCTATTATGAAGGAGAAGGATAATGGCGCAGCTACAAAGATCAACGCAACAACAATTAACGAGGCAAAAGTCATTTGGCGATACACTCAATCTGCTCCTCTTTGGCAATCGCTTTCGGCAAGGATTATTACGCCAACTCCTCGTCTATGGTGGACTCATCATCATGGCCGGATTCTTTTTGCTGCCCTTCTATTGGATGCTCAACACCGCGCTGAAACCAATCAACCAAGTCTTTGATCTGCCACCTGTCTGGTTTCCTGATCCGCCAATTTGGAGCAATTTCCCCAACTCGATGGTGATGCGCTATGAGTCCAGCCCACCCGTCTATCTCTATGCTTGGAACACCAGTATCATTACGATCAGTGGTGTCATCGCCACGACCTTTTCCAGTTCGCTGGTCGCCTATGCCTTTGCACGTCTCGACTTTCCCGGCAAGAATGTCATGTTTCTGGGCGTTCTCAGTACGCTTATGATCCCCTTTGCCGTTGTCATGGTGCCACAGTTCATCATCTGGCGCAACCTCAACTGGCTCGATACCCTGTGGCCGCTCATCATCCCGCATTGGTTTGGCTCGGCATGGAACATCTTCCTTTTACGTCAATTCTTTCTCGCCATCCCACGCGAATACGATGAATCCGCACTGATTGACGGCGCATCACGCTGGGCCATCTACTGGCGCATTCTCATGCCACTCTCGATGCCCGCCGTTGCCGCTGTCGGTGTCTTTGCCTTTGTCTTTTTCTGGAATGACTTTTTGGGGCCACTCATTATTTTGTCCACGCCCAAGAACTTCACGCTGACGATGTTCTTGGCAAACTTCTCGGTTGCCTATGGGGGACGCGTAACGCCTTGGAATTTATACATGGCCGCCGCGCTCATCATTGTGATGCCCTGTTTGATTCTCTTCTTCTTCTCGCAGAATGCGTTCTTGAAAGGGATTACGATTACCGATTTCAAACGATAGCACTTACCAATATGCGTAGCAAGACCTTCGGGTGGCGGAATCACTCTGATGTCGCCACCCGAAGGTCTTACCGCAGATCGTGGGTAGCGAAACGGTATTATTTGTGTTTCGGTGGGTCCATACACGAGTACTGACCCACCGAATACTGAATACTGAATACTGAATACCGATTCACCAGCCTACTCTTCACACACCAACGCAACAGTCGAACCAACCATCTGCTCTCCAACACCATCAAAAATAACCGCGTCGTTGATTATCTCCGGTGGACAGGCACTGGGTGGCAAATCATCCTGTACAATCGCGTCAAATTCCAGAATCGCTTGCTCCTCTGGTAAAACTTCTGCACTCAAAAAGATAAGCCGTGTCTCTGGATCAAAGCCACACTCGCTCCCTTCGGGCAGACAAACCACATTCTCGACCTGTTGGATGATATCTGGTAACTGGTCTTGGATGCGGACAATTCTAGGCTCAGTCAACGCTGGATGGAGTGGTGCGGCAATGGTATAGCGAATCGTTTGTCCGGGTGTCACAGTGTCGAGGTCGGCACGTTTTATTGGAACACACTGCATGGGTGTTACATCCTCGGCGAGAATGGTGGCGACACCATCAAAGATTTCTGCTTGGTTGACAATCTCCGGCCAATCGAGTGGTACTGTTTCTATGGGTACACGCGTATCAAACTCAATGGTGACTTCGGATTCACTGGTAAGCTCACCTTGCCAAGCGACAGTACGTGTCTCTGGGTCAAAGGCACACTCGCCACTGGAGCAGGTCAACTCGCCTTGGAACTCAAGCAGGTCCGGTAATGGGTCGGTCATCTGGCCTTGTGTTGGCTCGGTGAGAGTTGGATTACCATGCACCGTGATGGCATAATGTAGCACCTCACCCGGAATGGCAATGTCCGGCGTACTCACTTTAATCTCTGGCAGCCCCGACAATGGCACATCTTCAACCTCGCCCCAAGCCATACCGCCATCGGGACCCATCGGCACATAGGCTGGGTCCTCTTCATTGGGCGGATTATGGAGGCGTAGCCCGCCCGTTTCACCATAACTGAGACGCATCCGGAACCATGCGGTCACCTCCGGTGGCAGCGGAACGGGTGCATCAAACAGGCAAGAGAATTGTCGTGTTGGCGTTCCTGCGCCGTCAGTGAAATTTTCGTTGACGGTCCAAACGCCATCATGGTTATCATCATCAAACGCATCGCCCAAAGTATAGGCCCCATCGTCCCCAAAGTCTTCGGGATCAACGGGTTCGTCCGTCAGAAGCTGGGCATCCCACGCTCCATCGCCATTCCAGTCGGCCCACAGGCTGACATAGAGACGTTTGCTTGCATCGCCGGCATCGTAGCGCATGGGTGCTTGTTGATGAGCAGGCGTCTGGACGGTGTTGGTAATCGGCTGTAGCGTACAATCAGACTTTAAGGTAGACACCCCAGCATTGCTACCCGTATAGCCATAGCCCTGCACCGTGCTGCTGACATCAAAATCGACCTGAATTTTGCCTGGCCCCACAACAACCACAGAGAAATCGTCAAAGCTATCGAGGTTGGCCTGTGTACAGTCGTTGCTCAGGTTATCCGTGCCATCTTGGTCCGAATTGATGGTATTACACGCATCTGGCTCACGGCTGGCGGAAGGACGCCCTTGCCCAAAAAGACCAATCCACTCACGATAGACATTGAGATGTCGAGGCCCGTTGCTGGCTTTTTTGGTATTGTAGGGCGCATCGGGGGCATCACCAAAGTCAGGACCAATGACATAATCCTCGACTTCGCCATAATGTGCAGGACCCGCAGCCAAGTTTAACTTGGGCAGATGATCAAATATGGTGTTGGCATGACGCCCCACATTCTCGCCATAGTCGATGCGCCAACGGGACTCCAGTCGCCCCGTGCCAATGGTGGCTGGTAGGGTGAAGAGTGCCTTGTACTTGGCGCAGTGTTCCTCAGACTCTAACAAGGTCACGGTAGCACTGATGGCCTCACCAGCCTCGATTAACGGTGTCCAGTTGGTTGTGCCATCGGCGTTCTCTGTCGGAGCCAGTCGCAAGCCGTTGATCACATGCTCCTTGCTTGCCCCTTCTTCCCATTCGGCGTCCGTGTCCCAATCAAGCCATGCATTGACAAAGAGTTGTTTGTTGCGATCAACTCGGTCATAACGGTCGCCAGGAACTGTGACACAGACCGTGAAGTCGGCGCGCCCTTGACCACCGGGCAGGTAGGTGAGCGGATAGAAGGTGATGCCATCATCATAGCGGTCTAGATCAGTGTCCAAGATCACACCCTCGGGATCGAAGATATGGCGATGGTTGCCGATGCCGTCCGGGTCATGTGCATACATCTCAGACAATTCAGGACTCGCAGCGTCCAATGGACTTCCCTCATTCTCCAGTGTGCCAAAATACTCAAAGAGATGATTGACATGGTATGCACCGTCATCATCCAATGCCGTGTTCTCGGCAGAGGCATCGCCAAAATCGGGCAGTGTAATCTCAAAGACAAAATCATCAAAGACCACGCCAGGTACTTCACCTGTCCGCATCTTGCTTAAGTCCAAGGCCAAGTTATAGAACGGTGCATCATCCTTTGTCTGGCCGGGGCGACGTAACTGGAGGACCTTCTCACCACTATCCTTCACAAGATTCGCCCGTTGGATGCTAAAGGTAGCGATAAAGTTACTTTGACTGCCGATGGGGACAATGCCACTGGTGGGGTCCTCATCCAGTGTGCCATCATGGTCATCATCCACACCAATCAGAATCGTCTGTGTCACACCGACACCAGCATAGGCACTGATATTACCAACACGTGAGATGGGGACTGTATCCGTTACCTGTAGGCCATCCAGCCAGATGGTTGTGCCGTGAATGGGTGCATGAATTTTGAACCCATACCATTTTGTGTTGGCCTCATCAATCGGGTTCAAGCTAGGGAAGTTTGTTGCTAACTGAGGATGGCTTTCGCTGGCAACACCGCGATTGACCGTTGCCAACAACGCCTTCCAGACATTGATGCGGCCATGCCCAAAGAAGTTATCAACCCCATTGCCAGGCGTATCGTTGGGGCGTATTCTTACTGTACCCGTCACCGCTTTGGTTCCTAAATCATCTGCCGTCGCCTCGACAAGCTCGATCACCTGTAACGGTGAAAACCGATTGGCTGGTGGGTTTATATGCTGATCCATGTAGGTGATCTCGCCAATTAAGCCTGTCACATGGGGTGCAGCAAGCGATGTCCCAGAGGTTTGTGTCAATACGCCTTGATTGTTGGGGAGCAGTACATCTCCGCCTGGCGCGGCGACCGATATCTGTGGCCCAAAGTTGCTTGCGTGTCGCAACTGTTCGGGGCCATGGACACGATTGTGTGTTTCAACGCCAGAAACAGGCATCAACAGTGTATCTGTGAGTGTACGCGTTGTTGTAGGTGCCAAAATGCGGGGTAATCTTGTCGTAATAGGACGACCACGATTTCCAGCCGACTGGACAAGAATCTTCCCATCACCAGCCCCATCATATAGACCATTGCCATTGGTATCACCAAACGGTTCACCCAGATCATATCGTGTGTTACCATTCCGATCAAAGTATGGATTGCGTAGTCGTCTTAGGACGCGTTGATACTTCAACAAACCGCCATTGACGCTAAAGGAATGGTTAATGGCAACGACATTGGCATCCAATGCCAAGTTTTCTAAGGCATTAATCACCCTCGCCAGCGTATTCCCATGAAACACAGGTCTCACCAGAGGATGAATACCTGTCCCCAAGGAGGTTCTGCCACGACCTGCCGCCGCTGCCGTAACGGATGTACCGTGATCTGCAAGGTCAGGGATGGCTGTCAGCGAAATTGGTATTGTCGGTCGCCCACGCAGATCAAACACAACAGTGCTCATATTTGTGATATGTACAAACTCGTTGGTGGGAATATCTAGTGGCTCGGTTCCTGTGACAGTAATGCCGCTATCGAGAATGGCTATTGTTGTACTGACCGTTCGTGCAGGCACAAGATGGTTGACCAAACGATGTCCCGCAAATGTGTCCATGAAAAAGTGATAGCGGAAGATCGCCAACTCATCCGTCACATCACCAGAATGGTCAAAACACCCCGCATAATCACCGCCACCGCTACAGTTTGCATTGGCTTGATCACGATAGCTGTTGGTCAATCGCGTGGGCATCGTTTCGCCAACAGCACTATCGCCCTCGACAATGATATTGGGGTCAACCGCCGTGACACCCTCTGTACCCGATAACAACGCGGTCATTTCAATCGGGGATAGGCTATGTTGAATCTCTGCGCGCACCAGCTTGCTCATCATGCTGATATCTAAGGGCGCAAGCTCATGTGTTTGCAGAAACGCTGACATCTCTTCCAACGAGGCCGTTTCGTCAAACAAAATCAGGATCGTGTTGGCCTCGTAGGAGATGTCGAGATCATCATCCCGAATTGACTCATAGGCAACGTTCGATAGAATAGAGGCGGTACGGTTGAGGTCCATGACCGCAAATGGCTCACTCTGGGTATAGGTTTCATTGCCACGAATACCGATGACATTGAGTGTCAAATCGCCCAATTCCGTGAACAGCGTTGCACTGGATGATTCAGTCGCCGCCAGGTTCCCAAAGTCGCTGGTAAGGTCTGTCAACGCACCAGCACTGTTCGTCAACTGAACCTGCACGTCATCCAACGCGGTGAGCAGGTCAATCTGGATGGTCAGCGTGGTCGTTGAGAAAATCCGATTCTTTACCGGAACCAATCCGCTATCTGTGTCAGCGAGAACCTGAGCGATATCGCCCACAAATGGCGTTGGCGTGGTTGTGGGCAGTGGCGTTGTTGTAGATGTAGATGTGGATGTAGATGTAGGTGAAACGGTTTGTGTTGGTGCAACGGTTGATGTGGGTGGTATAGTCGGTGTGGATGAAACGGTTGATGTGGGTGATACCGTCGGTGTGGATGTCGGTGCTGGCAGTGGCGTTGTTGGTAGTGGCGTTGTTGGCAGTGGCGTTGTTGGCAGTGGCGTTGTTGGCAGTGGCGTTGTTGGCAGTGGCGTTGTTGTACTGGCGTTTGATTGCCCATTCATAATTAACGGCAGAAATAGGCTGCTTTCCGCCGAGATTTCCTCTTTGCCCACTGACGCTGCTGGCTCTATCTCACGCGCAAAAACAAGTGGGGCGGATGCAGTGACGAGGAGGCTGATTATAAGTATCAGCCCGCCAAGTATCAGCCCGCCAAGTAGCTGAAAGTAAGATGTACGCACGTTCTCATACATAAAAAACTCCTTGCATTTCAATCAAAGGTCATCCATGTAATGGTGCGATGCATATGGATCGTATGCGGTGAGGAAACCATAGGTTTGTTAAAGAGATGGGTTCAGTGCAGACTGAGTCGTCGTGAATCTCTGCTCTGTTCGCACAACGGCTAGTATCGCAGGTTGGCTACCTGCGTCACAGATAACCAATCTGTGATACTGGTTTAACCTTGCCTATTCAAGAGCAAAGGCCAGTATCGCAGGTTGGCTACCTGCCTCACAGATAACCAATCTGTGATACTGGCTTAACCTTGCCTATCCAAGAGCAAAGGCCAGTATCGCAGGTTGGCTACCTGCCTCACAGATAACCAATCTGTGATACTGATTTAACCTTGTTTATTCAAGAACAGAAACGAT
>JBCCFC010000361.1:0-10664 GCA_039029935.1 Chloroflexota bacterium | reverse complement strand
GTTAGCGAATCTTTGTTTTATTGATGAGCGTGAAGATGCGCTGACGCATAGGCTAGATACACTCCATCAGAAGGGAATAGCAACAAACGCACGTGTTTTTGGTGCATTTCACACAGTCTTTGATTATGACAGCATAGAGATCAAAAAATTATATCACGAAGCGACATCAATTTATGCCGAAGTTGCGTGGGTTCTGGGCTATTTGACTATCGAGCGAACGTTGTCGAAACAAGAGTGGAAACATCTTCGACAAGGACTACGAACAAAATGTAAATCCAGAGATTGGTTCCAAAGTGAGATTCGAGAACAGTTTGGCGAACCCTCTTTAAAAATACATAACGTATATTGTTATGTATCAGAATTAAGCCAAGAAGGCTGGGTCTTTTTCGACTTCCATACAGAACATTGGGAGGAGAAAACAAAGGCTGGCGTTACCGTTCATACAAAATATCGAGACAACCCAATTTTGCGAAATGTACGACTACCCGTAAGCACATTGCGTCGAGGCATCGTTTTTACGCCTTATGGGAGACAATTTTCATATAGAAAGTAATCTGAACATGAATTTTACCTATGATACATTAGCCAGCCGCGTCCTATTCGGGGCTGGTCAACTCAACAACATTAAAGCCGAAGTCACCCACTTAGGGGCAAAACGAGTATTAGTACTAGCAACACCACGCCAGACCGAACTAGCCCAACATGTAGCCGACTTGCTGGGTGACACATTTATCGGGCTGAACACCAAGGCGGTGCAACATGTGCCCTATGAAATTGTCGTTGATTCGACCGCAGAGGCCAATATGCACAACGCTGATTTGCTGATTGCGCTCGGTGGCGGCTCAACCATTGGCCTCGCCAAGGGCATTGCGCTGGAGAATGGCCTACCCATCCTTGCCATCCCCACAACCTATTCGGGTAGTGAGATGACACCGATCTGGGGCATCTCGCGTGATGGTCACAAAACAACGGGGCGCGCACCGCAGGTCAAGCCAAAGACAGTCATCTATGACCCAGAGTTAACCGTGTCGTTACCACCCAAGCTGTCTCTTACTAGTGGTATCAACGCGATGGCACACGCTGTAGAAGCACTCTATGCAGAAAACGCCAATCCGATCAGTTTGATGATGGCCGAAGAAAGCATTCGTAGCTTGGCAGCAGGATTGCCCTTGGTGACACAAAATCCAACTAACCTGGATGCACGAAGTAGTACACTCTACGGTGCATGGCTCTCGGCAACGGTGCTGGGACAAGTGGGCATGGCATTGCATCACAAACTGTGTCACACGCTGGGTGGAAGCTTTGGAATGCCTCACGCAGAAACGCACACCGTGATTCTACCTTATGCTACTCACTTTAATAGCACGGCAGCACCAGAGGCAGTTTCGGCAATGGCCCGTGCATTGGGCTGCGCAGAGCATGATGTTGCTGGTTCAATTCATGATATTTCGCACAATCATGGTGGGCCTGTTTCGCTAAAGGAATTGGGGTTCCAAGAAGAGGACTTGGATATGGCCGCTGAAATTGCCATGCGCAATCGTTATTATAACCCACGCCCATTTACGCAAGATGACATTCGCTCATTGCTGGGGCGAGCATTTGAAGGTACACGACCTTAGATGATAGGATATATCATTTACTAGAGTACTCAACGGTTCCTAAACAATTTTAAATCTTAAAACCAATCACAATAGAGAGAGGAAAACTTGACAGTATGACAATCCGAATCGAGACTGACGTTCTTATTGTCGGCTCCGGCCCAGCGGGTGGCTCCATGGCACTCGCCTTTGCCACCTACGGAGTCGATCATGTGGTCATTACCCGTTTTGGGCGGCTGGTACGCACACCACGCGCCCATATCACCAACCAACGGGCGATGGAAATTTTGCGTGATCTGGGTGTTGAGGATCAGGTGGTCGACGATGCCACCCCCAAAGAGTGGATGGGCAACAATGTTTTTTGCGAGACGCTGGCGGGCGATGAATTGGGACGCATTTATTCATGGCAGATGCATCCGCAAAGTGAGGCCGAGGCCAAGATGGCAAGCCCAACACGTATTAACGACACGCCACAGAATTACATGGAGCCAATCCTGATTCACAATGCGACGCAGCGTGGTTCCAAGATTCGCTACAATACCGAATATCTGAGCCATGAGCAGGACGATGATGGCGTGACTGTCACAGCAAAAGATCATCTGACCAATGAACTCTATGAAATTCGCTGCAAATACCTCTATGGTGCAGATGGTGGGAACTCCAAAGTCGCCGAAGACTGTGGCTTTGAGTTTGGCGGTGAGATGGGTGTCGGTGGCTCGATGAACATCGTATTTGACGCGGACTTATCCAAATATGTGGCGCATAGACCAAGCGTCCTCTACTGGGTTATGCAGCCGGGGGCGGACATCGGCGGCATTGGCATGGGACTGGTACGTATGGTGCGTCCTTGGAACAAGTGGCTGATTGTTTGGGGCTATGACATCGACGCGGGTGCGCCCGAAATCACCGATGAGTATGCCATTGAGGTGGCGCGTGACCTCATTGGTGATCCCGATATCGAGGTCAAAATTGACTCGTACTCGGTGTGGACGGTCAACAACATGTATGGGCTGTGCAATACAGACCGCCGTGTCTTCTGTGGTGGGGATGCCATGCACCGTCATCCGCCTTCAAATGGGCTTGGCTCCAACACATCCATACAGGATTCGTACAACTTGGCATGGAAATTGGCGATGGTACTGCGGGGTCAAGCAGGTGAATTGCTGCTGGAGACATACAACCCTGAACGTATCCCCATTGCCAAGCAGATTGTCACCCGAGCCAACCAGTCGATTGACGAGTTCGGCCCCATCTTTGATGCTATCGGTTTTCTCACAACGGAGGACCCCGACGAGAAAAAGGCCAACATGGCAAAACGCAAGGAGAATACACCGGAAGCCGCCAAGCAGCGTGAGGCATTGCGGCAAGCGATTTTGTTCAAAAAGTATGAGTTCAACGCACATGGCGTGGACATGAATCACCTGTACGATTCCGCTGCCGTTGTCACGGACGATGCACCCAAGCCTGTGCCGGATCGCGATCCTGAACTCCACTACTTCCGCACAAGCTATCCGGGCACCAAAGTCCCACACAACTGGTTCCGTCGTGGACCTTATGGCGGCACGGAAATTTTGGCAACGCTTGATCTGTGTTGTCAAGGGCGGTTTACGCTGTTGACTGGCATCGGCGGCGAAAGCTGGGTTGAGGCTGCAGAAGCCTATACAGCGGCAACGGGTGTGCCTATCGAGACTGTTGTAGTTGGGCCAGGCCGTGATGTTGAAGATATCTATCAAGAGTGGGCGGACATCCGTGAGGTCGATGAAGATGGCTGCCTGCTGGTGCGTCCTGACGGCTATGTGGGCTGGCGTGCGCAGAGTTCGTCTGATAATGCAGGTGAGGAGATTGCGCGTGTGATGGATCAGATTTTGGCGCGGTAGGGGTCTATTCACATTATATCAATTTAGAGTAGCACACTCACATTCAGTCAGCACGACCCATGTGATTTACCCCTGTGAAATTAACTTGCACAGGGTGTGTTGACTGAATGAAATAACACTATCCAATAAACATTTTTACAACTATCAAACACCTATATTCCACTCAACAAACGCGTCATTGGCTCCACTGGTTGGAAAGCCAGATGCATAAACGAAACCAAACGGTCTTTGCAATTGAGCATTTACATCCAGATTGGTTGGACAACCCATCTCACGTCAATATATATCGAGGATTTTCCGGTGTGATTTATGGGCTAGTAATCGGTGTAAGTCTGGGCATGTTAGTCGATACAGCTTTTGGTGTCATCGGCTCATTCCTTTTTGGCATGGTTGCCTATTATCGAACATCCAATGAAGAGGTGGAGCGGCATATCAATCAAGATAGGTGGAAATCGCTTAAACGTGGATTGATTATTATTGGCGTTGGGCTATGTTTTGGCTTGATTTTGGGGCTGTTGTCCGGATTCAGATTTGGTATCGGTCTTGGATTATTCTCTGGGCTTAAATTTGGGTTTGACTTTGGATTACAGAACAGCTTGCACCACTTTCTTCTGCGCTGTCTACTCTATTGGCACAACTACACACCTTGGAATTACACTCGTTTCCTGAACTATGCTGTCGAGTTGGGTTATCTATACAAAGTTGATGATGGCTATGCGTTTGTGGATCATCCACATGTGATATAATAACTGTAATCATTTGTGCTGATTTTTATAAAGGGAGGTGTCATGACAACAAAATATGCATTTAAACAATGTAGCCTAAACTTGCTTGAAGAGCTTTTTGATGTTCGTGAAGTACCAGACATGCCGATCTTACGCAGTTGGCTTGCGCAAAAGGTAGAAATTACCGAGACAGAGCGACAAGAACTTGTGCATTTGCAAAAAGAACTTGTTCACAACTTTCGCGATTGGAATGAAACTGAGCTTGCGTATGGATTTATTGCACCGTTGATAAATTTGGTCAATTTTTCAAGTGAAAATCGCAAATTTTTTGCCGAGCGTCCGCTTGGTGCCACATTTGGCAAAATAGAGTTAAACGGCAAGGTAGATGGTATGATTGCCTCTGGTAGACGTGTGCCGAAGCAGCCCTATTTCTGTCTCCATGAGTATAAGAAAGAAGAAGACCCCGATGGAGATCCAGCAGGTCAGGCACTTGCCGCGATGTTCGTCGCACAGGAACTCAATCAACACGAACAGCCTATCTATGGCGGCTATGTCAAAGGCAGTATTTGGTATTTTATGGTGTTGCAAGGGCTAGAATACAGCATCAGTCACGGCTATTTGGCAACCCGTGAGGATATTTTTGATATTTTCCATGCGCTTAAATCGCTGAAAACGATGATTGAGCTGATGAGTGAATAGACTACTCTGCAAAAATAGTCAAATCAATCATAAGATGCATCGGTAGCAAATATAGAGAACCCTTGGGCATCCTTTATTCGTAGTTGGGACGAATTTTCGGATGATTTTATGATGGAACGTAATCAGTCCTCAACAAATCAGGGATATCCTCAAAACCCACTGGCCCTTCTTCTACATCAGCAGAAATAAACTCGTCAAACTGGCTGTTTTCAATGTTATGTTGAGTAAAGCGTTGGAAATCATTGCTCTAGGGCTATTCCACAAAAATAAATACTCGCGGAGTAGGCACTCTCTAGTGCCGGTGTACTCGTGTAAGAGCCGCAATAGGACCCAAAGGGTTCCCCGCTAACTCCGCGTTTCAATGGGTATTTTATTCTGTGAATTGGCCTAACCATATTTATCATAATTTGTAAAGATTTTTTCTAGAAAATTTTGATAGGATCATCAGCCGCCACATAGAATAAGCTCACTTCTTGTTTTTCAGGTAAATCTGGCAATGGGGTCGATACCTGAAATGCCCCATTTTCATATACAGCCGGAACCATTGTTGTTGTCATATGCCACCTCCTTCTACCACAAAGCTATGAATCCAACCAACCTAAGCTACTTATCAACCCCCAAAACACAGAGGTGCTCATTCAGCTACTTACATCTTAAACATCAAAAAACACAGTCTCATTCTCGCCCTGAAAACGGACATCAAAGTGGTAGATTGCATGGCTTCCCGTTTCTTGACGGCTCGCTATCAATGTAGAACGCCGTGCCGAGTCAATCATGGACAACACAGTATCGCTTGCGTTCGCTGTTTCATCTTCAAAGTAAATGCGTGTCACTGCATGAAGCAACATCCCGCGTGAAAAGACACGTACATTGATATAGGGGGCCGCATTGCCAATCGCACCTGGCTTGATGGTGTCAAACCGAAACGCCCCATTGTCTTCTGTTTTCGAGCGACCAAATCCGTTGAAGTTGGGATCGGCATTGCCATGATTGGGATCGTTTGGATGGTTAAACACACCATTGGCATCGGGTTGCCAAATTTCGATCAGCCCATCTGTGATAGGCTCGCCGTCGCCATCAAGCAATTGCCCAACAATCGAAATCCGTTCGCCTTGCGTTTGATCACTCGCCAAGATATGCTCAGGCTCCATCACCATCCCTATGGCAAAGAAAGGGCCAACTGTCTGACTTGGTGTTTGTGGTAACATGTATGCTCTCCCCCTATTCAAATGGTGTTTGCTGACTACCCGCCAGCACAATATCAAAGCGATAGCCCAATGCCCACTCTGGCACGGTGACATCATGATCATAGGCACAAATCAGCCGTTCCGCGCCTTTTGCGCCACCCGCGCTATCGGCAATACAGTTGTAGATTGGGTCTAATGGCAACAGCGGGTCGCCGGGAAAGTACATCTGTGTCACCAAGCGCGACAGGAAGTCATTGCCAAAGACGGAGAAGTGAATGTGCGCAGGACGCCACGCATTGTGATGATTCCCCCAAGGATAAGCCCCTGGCTTGATGGTGATAAAGCGATACTCGCCGTTATCATCGGTCATACAGCGACCTGCACCGATAAAGTTGGGGTCATGCGGTGCGTCATGGATTTCATTCTTGTGTCGATAACGGCCAGAGGCATTGGCCTGCCATAGCTCCAGCAGTGCATTGCGGACAGGGTTGCCCCGTCCATCCAGTACACGCCCGGTGACCACAATGCGTTCCCCCAGCGGTTCACCGTTGATGACCGAATTGCGGGACAGATCACTATCCAGTTCAGTCACATGCTCATGCCCATAGACAGGCCCTGTCAATTCAGAAAGGGAATGCACCAGTGGGATCAGTGGATTTTGTGGGGACCGCTTGATGGTTGATTTATAGGGGGGGTGGAGATAGGGCGGCTGGACAGTCCAGTCGATGGATGGTTTCAGATTGGTTGGTTGCATCGTTTGCTCCTTAATCCTCTAATTCTGCATACACTTCCTTAGCAACAGCAAAGGCCCGGTTCGCCGCTGGCACACCTGCATACACAGCGACTTGGTGAAAGACTTCTTTGACCTCTTCGGACGTGACCCCTGTGTTCTGGGTGGCGCGGATATGCATGGCAAGTTCATGTTCTTTGCCCAACGCGGCCATCAGCCCAATCGTCAGCAGATGACGGTCCCGTCGGTCCAGCGTATCGCCAGACCAGACCATGCCCCACGCAAATTCGGTAATCATGCGCTGAAAGCCTGCATCAAACGGTGTTTTGTTTTTCTCTGCACGGTCCACATGCCTATCCCCCAACACAGCGCGCCGCACGACCATGCCTTGATCAAATTTCTCAGTGACGGACGACTGACTTGACAAGAACTGCGCAATCACCGCTGCCATCTGATCCGGCTGTTCGATACAGGGCAAATGCGCCGCCCCGTCAATCAAGTCCAGTTTGCTATTGGGCAATGCGTCGGCCAATTCCTGTGCCATTGCTGGTGTGGTTGCCAAATCCTCCGCTCCACAGATGACCAGTGATGGTGTGGTGATGGACCCAACTTGCTCACGCATATCGGCATCACGCAGTGCCTCACATGTCCCCGTATATCCATCGACTGGCGTACGAGTTAGCATGTTGTAGTAACCACGATAGGCGGCGGGCTGTGTTTCGGCAAAAGCTGGTGCAAACCAACGTGATAGAATCGCATTGCCCAAGTGCGCCATACCATGCTTGCGCAGAATACCCACACGTTCATTCCACATCGCCACCTCACCGATCTTAGCCGCAGTGTCACACATGACCAATGCCGACACCCGCTCTGGATGCGCCAACGCATAGCTCATTGTGATCATGCCACCCACCGAAATGCCAATTAGAATCGCCTTTGTGATGCCAAGGCCATCTAGCACCCCCGCCAAGTCATCACGGTGGTCTTCCATTGTATAGGGGGCAGGTGGGCAATCCGACAGTCCATGTCCGCGCTTGTCATAGCGCACAATCGCATGGGTGGCGGCAAAATGGGACACAACGCCATCCCAGATGCGCAGGTCGCTGCCCAATGAATTGATGAACACCAATGGTGTTTGACCGCCCGTCAATGCAAGAGGTTGCCCATCTAGTCTGTAATGGAGCGCGATATCTCCCACTTGCATAAATTGTGTCAATGACATCAACTTGATTTCCTTTCAATCAAAATTGTATATGAATGGCAATGATTGTATACAACTTTATTCTCTATTGCAAACTGTATCGAGATATATTTCTTGTTAGACACAGAGGCGCATACTTCTTTGTATACAATAAGTGTGTGAACTATAATTCCATTGATATCATCAAGACATATCGTCGCGGATTGAGGGGGCGCGGACTGATCACGATCCTAATCCGCGCTCCCTCAATTCGTGACACTATTTTTCACCATAAGAGGAGAACCAATGGCTTTTTCACCAACAGATTCAAGACTCAACGCCGCCCTCTTTCATGATTCAGCAATGGCACACATTTTCTCGGATGAGCAATTTGTTCGCTATCTATTGGCCGTCGAAGTCGCACTTGCCACTGCACAGACCAAGCTGCACATCATTCCTGCGGATACAGACAAAGCTGTTGCCAAAGCTGTCGATGGACTAGAACTTGACTGGGCACAGCTTCAACTATCCACAGATAAGGCTGGGTTTCCCATCATCGAGTTGGTTCGTCAGCTCAAAGCGGCCATGCCGGACAAAACGCAGGCCAACTATGTTCATTGGGGTGCAACAACGCAAGATATTATGGACACCGCCTTGGTGCTGCAAATGCGTGATGCCCTGACCGTAATGGCGGAAACTCTCCGGCAAACAATGGCAAACATGGGGCGGATGGCCGCCTGTCATCGCACCACTGTAATGGCAGGGCGCACCCATTCGCAGCAAGCATTGCCCATTTCCTTTGGGCTAAAGGTTGCCAACTGGCTGGCTCCACTGGTTCGTCATCGAGAGCGTCTGGCCGAATTAAAACCACGCTTACTTGTGGTCCAGTTTGGCGGTGCAGCGGGGACATTGGCCTCCTTGGGTGATGAGGGTGCTGCTGTACAGCATGAATTGGCAGCAACCTTGGGCTTGGGTGAAGCCCTTCTGCCGTGGCACAATCAGCGTGACACCCTTGTGGAAGTCGCAAACTGGCTGTCGATGGTGAGCGGGAGCTTGGCAAAAATGGCGCAGGACATTATCCTTATGGCGCAGTCTGAGGTGGGCGAGGTGCGTGAATCATCTGATAACTCACGTGGTGGCTCCAGCACCATGCCCCAAAAGAGCAACCCCATTGTCAGCGAGTTGATTGTGGCAGCAGCGCGCACCAACGCCTCCCTGCTCTCATCCATGCACCACGCACTGGTCCACGAGCATGAGCGCGCCACACATGGCTGGCAGTTGGAGTGGCTCAACTTGCCACAGATGTTTGCGTTAACAGCGGTCGCATTGAAAAAGGCGTTATTCTTGAGTGAAAATCTGGTGGTGAACAAGGTGCGAATGGTGGAAAACGTGCAATCATCCTATGGGCTGATGATGGGTGAGGCCATTAGCTTTGCACTGTCAATCCACATGAGCCGTGCTGATGCCAAAGGATTAATTCGGCAAGCAGGGCTGACTGCGCTCGCCGAAAAGCGACATGTCGTTGATGTGTTGCAAGAGACAGTTGATGAAGATGTGGCTGCGGTGGTTGGCTGGGATATGTTGCGAGATGAATCGCAGTATCTTGGTATGTCAGATGTGTTTATTGACTGTGTGTTGAGTACACTGTAGATTCTCTCGGTTTTGCCAAGCCCCAAAAGGGAAAACCCAAGAAAAAAACGAGGGAATCTACAACGACTATCGCCCCATCCACCCACCATCAACGGTCAAAATCTCACCGCTGACATAATCTGATGCAGATGATGCTAAGAACACAATCGGTCCTTTAAAATCTTCAGGATTGCCCCACCGTCCTGCTGGAATGCGTGTGAGAATCTGCTCGCTACGCACGGAGTCCGCCTGTAAGGCAGCGGTGTTATCCGTGCGTACATACCCCGGCGCAATGGCGTTGACCTGCACACCCTGTCCTGCCCACTCGTTGGCAAGTGCCATTGTTAATTGACCAATGCCGCCCTTGCTTGCTGAGTATCCTGGTACGGTGATGCCACCCTGAAAGGTTAGCAATGACGCTGTGAAGATAATTTTGCCTTCCCCGCGTGCAACCATTGCTTTGCCAAACTCGCGCGCCAGAATAAACTGCGCATTGAGATTGACCTCGATTACCTTATCCCAATACTCATCAGGATGCTGGGCAGCAGGCTCACGCAGAATTGTCCCTGCATTGTTGACGAGAATATCAATCTGCGGGACATCGTTTTGCACCTGCTCGATAAAGGCATAGAGTGCCTGTCTATCTGAAAAGTCACAGGCATAGCCACGAAAGTTGCGCCCTGCGACAACGACATCCTTCTCCACTTCACTGCCCGATGATTCCAGCGATGCACTCACCGCTACGATATCCGCGCCTGCCTCAGCCAATGCCTGTGCAAATGCCCGTCCAATGCCACGCTTTGATCCTGTCACCAGTGCCGTCTTTCCATCCAAGCGAAATTGCTCTAGTATATTCATGATGCTCTCCCTATTTACGGTTCGTATTTGGTAGGTCGGTATTCGGTATTCGGTAGGTTAGTATTTGATATGTCAGAGCAACTGCAACGCGACGGCGCGCGTGCCGCTGCCCTCGGCGCCAATGTCCAGTCGCGCCCCGCGCAACGCGTGCAGGACGTCCACCGGCTTGGTCGTGGGTGTG
>JBCCFC010000360.1:0-10665 GCA_039029935.1 Chloroflexota bacterium | reverse complement strand
TTCATGGCTTCGGACAAAGCCAATCCCCCTGTAAAGCGACCCAAATGACTTGCTTTGGCACCAGAGTCAATTAAGATAAGGTCTGGTCGAATCCGTTTCGCCAACAAATTGATGTTCAACGGCGTTACATGTTCCACATAGTTAACCTGCTCAATAACACCATCAATCACCGCCTTGGGGCGCACAGAAGGGCTGCTAATAAACACTTTTGTTTTACCATCTTTCTTAAGTTGAACCAGTGCTTTTATACCGCTTTTGCCAGCACCGATGAGCCAAACGCGCATAAACCACCCCCCTTTCTGAAAAAATTACCCCCACAGTAACCTGACCTTTGGGAGGTGACGGCGAATGCCGGGTGCGTCCAGATTATACTGTCGTCACCTCCCCAAGGTCTGACCTCAGATGTTGGGGGCAAGCTAAATGAACCCCAATTTACCAATAATATAAAAATAAATCAAGATGCAAATTGCTGACGGAATCCCGACAATCAACCCTGTTCGCATCATATCCTTGCTTTGGACTGCCCCGGTGACAGCTGCCAGTGTAATGCGAGCCGACCCACCCGGGAGTGTGTAGGCCAAAGCGAGCGTAAAGATTGTTGGCAACAACAAACGGGGGGGGGCTGTACCGTTTGCTTCGGCTAGCGTCAACAGAATTGGTGCAAAAATTGCGCCCAATGGTACATTGTTTAAAAATTGTGTGATTGTGAATGCCATTAAGACCAAAATAGAGAGAATCGCAACATAGGGCAATCCATCCAACAGGGGACCCAATAGACCAGCAAACCACAAATTAGCTCCGGTTTTTGCCAGTGCGTCACCCAACGTTAAACCTGCGCCAATCACAAAAAAGACGCCCCAGTTGACCCCTTTGAGATCATTCCAGTCGATTACCTCTTCAATTGACAGAACGGCAACCGCACCAATCGCAACGACAACGCTACTCAGCAAAGTTTTTGGCAAATTCAAGAGTTGTTCGATATTTGCGCCTGTGATCCATAAAATGACGGAAATGCCTAAGACAAACAGAATCTTACGTTCCGAGCTTTTTAAGCCACCCAATCGCTCCAGCTCTTGTTCAACGGGTGTTGTGTCAAGGGTCACTTTGGGCAGACGAATTGCCTGCTGTAATAAGAACCATGTCAGTGGTAGCAGGAGTATCAGCACTGGAAGCCCATACTTCATCCAATCGATAAAGCCAAAAGGTTGCACTTGTGCCAATAGGCTGCTGGCGATAGCATTTTCGCCGCTGCCCATGATGGTGGGAATCGCACCGATGCTAGAGCTATAGGCGATGGCAAGAATCAGCATCGTCAACGCACGCTGTGCATGGTCAGGATTCTGGACGCGCTGTGCAATGGTGATGGCGACCGGAATGAGCACAGCCGCCGTTGCAGTGTTGAGTACCCACATGCTTAAGCCCGATGTGATCAGCATCAGCCCAAAGAGCAACGTCTTAAAATTACCTTTGCTCAGAATAATCACATATAGGGCCAGCCGCCTGGTCAGCCCATGTTTGCGCAGTGCTTCGGCCAAAAAGAGACTGCCCAAGATCAAAAATTCCACAGGGCTGCCAAAGGGACCAAATGCACCAGCAGACTGGTCAATGCCAAGCGCAATTTGACAGATAGGAACCAATAGGGCGGAGATGGGCAAGGGTGCAGGTTCTAAGGCCAAAATACTACCCGTAAAGACAAACAGTGCCAAGGCTCGATGTCCTGCCTCGCTCAACCCTTCTGGCTGTGGCAAGAATAACACCCCAACCGTTAAGGCAATCACAATCAGAAATCGTCGTAGATCAAATACCTTGCGTACACTTGCCTGTAAGGGCTGTTGGAGCAGTTCGAGCGGTGCAATTCGACGTTCAAGGCGTCGTTTGCTTGTGGTTGTGCGTTGCCGTGTTCGCTGTCGAACCTCTGGTGTACTATTCCCCAGCCCGACAGCAGCCTCATGGTTTATCGTTGAATAGGTGTTTGTATCCCTGGTTGTCTCATCCCTAGTTATTTGAGCGTTGGTCGTTTCATCATCGGTTGGGTCTACAAGCGTTGGCTTGGTTCGATCTAAGTTCTTGTGGTCTGATGACTCTTTCTGATTGGGCGAGTCGAGCCATGTCGCTTGTTGCGGCAGTGCAGATTTTAGCCGAGCACGTTTATAAGCCATAAATAATTTTGATAGGTAATAAAAGTTTGTAGTTGTTCACCCCTCCTAGCCTCCCCCAGCTTGGGGAGGAACGATTCCCTCCTCTGTTAGGGGAGGGCTAGGGAGGGGTTTGAACTTTAAGTTTAGTAAGATAAGTCGCATAGATTCATGCCCTCAATAGCGGGTAAACTGTCGGAGGCGATATCTAGTGCTCGTCGCAACCAAGGTTCAGCCCGATCACATTCTGTTGGTTCCTTATAGATGTGGGCCAAGCCCAATGTGTAAATGTGTTCAATACGGGCGTCTTCGCCCAGAATATTGATCCCTTTCTCCAGCATAGGGGCGGCATCCTCATAGTTCCGTCGAGCATATAGAGCCATCCCCAAATGGACAAGTCCAGGACCATAGTCATCATCAAGTTCATAGGCTTGACGCAGCACACGGACCGCCTGTAGGTGATCACCCGTGTTGTATAGCCCAAACCCAAGTGCATCCAATGTCACTGCCGACTCATAGACCTCAACCGCCTTGCGATAACTCTCATTGGCTTTTTCATAGTCAAACAACCCCACACGATACTGTCGCCCTAACTCAATATATAGATCAAATCGTTGTGGCGCACTCGCCACCGCCTGCTCATATAATTGAATGGCTGTCTCATATTCACCTTGAAACTCATAGAGATACGCCTTGTTTCGTAACGCCAATGTGTGTGTCGGATCAAGGTCGAGTGCCTGATTCAGATAATTCTCGCTGACCGTCCAATTGCCCACATCTGCATAGATTTCCCCCAGCACTGCCAGGGCTTCAGGGTTCTCTGGCACAATTTCGAGTGCATCCAAGGCGTAATTGATGGCACTGTCATAGTCACCAAGCCAATCCAATGTCCGTGCCAAAATCACCATGCCATCGACATGATCAGGATCAATCTCAATGGCACGTGTTGCATAGTCATTGGCCGTCTCCACATCCGTGAAAATCATATAGACATTGGCCTGTGCCACCAGTGCATCAACATTTTGTGGTTCTAATCGCAATACCTCTTCATAATTTGCTAATGCCTCGTTATACGCCCCTGCGTTCAGCAAACGGCGCGCATCGACCAAATAGGAGAGCGCACCACGCGTGGGAACGGCTGTCGGCTGGGTCTCTTGAGGTACAAGCCACTCTGGCTGTTGTTCATACAGAATAATACCAATAATCACCACAAGCAGAAACGGCCAGAATGGGAAACCACCACGCCGCCTTCGTCGAGGGCGATATGCTCGATCCAAATACATGAAAAATTTGTACTTATTTCCAATTTATGATATAAGGGAGTTATTGTAGATGTACGCCCCTGTAGCTCAGGGGATAGAGCACTAGTTTCCGGAACTAGGAGCATAGGTTCGAATCCTATCAGGGGTACTTCTTGGGTAGGTCGGTATTCAGTAGGTCGGTAATCGGTAATCAGTCACCAACTTACTGGATACTAACTTACTACATACCAACTCATCGAATAGCCACTATCTTAACGCAGTTTCGTTGGTTTGACCAATGATAACAACTGTAGCCACAATAACGTCAAAATCATCACCAGCAAAACCAACAGCACAGGTCCTAATATATCAAACCGTTGCGATAGCCAACTTGAACCGGGAATGAAGCCCAATGCATAGAGAATATAGACAGTTAACCCTGCAATCACAGACCACAACAGATGGGGAATCAATGTTTGGCGTGGGACGATGCGCACCTGCAACACAAAAAATAGACTCAACGCAATTAACATACTGAGCAAGGTAATCCCCAGTGTTAAGAGATCTGTTCGGCCACCATTGAGGTCAATTGGGTCGGGTGGGGTTGGTGTTGTGTCACCAATGGATGGCTCAACGGGTTCATTGGTTTCAGTGACAGATATAGTTGGTGTGATTGTGGTTATTGACGGTGTGATTGTGCCTGATGGGACGGATGGTTCGGGGGTCTCCGATATGGCTGTTAGGGTAGGGGGCACTGGCGTAGGTGTGGCCGTATCAAGCTCTGCTGATGGTGGGTCTGTTTCTTGAACAGTTAACACAGTCGTCTCTCCGGTGGTTGCTTCACCACTTGTGACCAGAATCAAGAGGTCTCCCCCACGCTCCAGCGTCGCTTCGCGAACCGCGCGCCCTTGTCGCGTAAAGGCTTGCTCAATTGACAGATTCATGCCATCTTCAGCATAGGTCACTTGAAAGTCAATTGTCGTGCCGTCCGGTACAGGGTTCCCATTCCAATCCAGAATAGGACCCACCTCAAGCCGCAGTCGTCCACCAACATTTACGGTAGGGGCCTCATCGAGTTGTTCATCGCTCAAGGCTGGCAGTGGCACATCATCGACAAGTACTTGTAGTGGAATCAGGTGGGTGGATGCTGGGGTCAGACGTTCCGCTAAGTTGTTAAACCGTGTACCCGCAACGCTGATTGATGGCGCACCGCTGACTGTATAGCTACGAAATAGCGCACGCACCGCGCTCTCTAAAAAAGGTTGTGCCTTGCTATAGACACCAACATAGGCCGTCAATTTGGCAATTTCTGTGGCATCCAGAAAATAAGGGGCGTTGAGCGAGAGGACAACGACGCTTTTGTCACGCAGTTGATTGTCACGTTCACGCAAAAACCGTTTGAGTACATCACTGTGTGGATGTGCCTCTGCATCCACATCAAGCATGGCAAAAATGAGCCAATCGGCCTCTTGAAGCAGTTCTGCCAACTCATCTGGTGCATCTAGCAGTGCCGCTAACTCCTCAAAGGTATAGCTTTCAACCTGTTCTTCGAGAACCTGTCCAACCGTATCTGGACCATAAAATTTGTTGATAATCGTTTCAATCTCGTCACGACTCACAGCAGCCTCGACCGCACACGTTCGACATTCTTTTAGTGGGCGACTATCGCTAAAGATCAGAATTTTTTCATCAGATTGGGGAGCGGCAGGCAACGCATCTGGTCGCTCCTCAATGTTGGGATAGAGTAATGTCATGGATGCGCGCGCTACTTGACCAATCGTATCGTTTGCCGCTATTCGATGTTGACTATCAGGTGTAAAGAGAGCAAGATCAGCTTCACGCACCAGTACATTTTCAATGGGAATCACGAGGCTGTTCTGTTCATCATTGGTTTGTGTCTCCGCTGGTGACGCTGGCTGCACCTGCCCATCACGCTCCACATTGGCACCCGCCAATGCGGAACCATCGTCATCACTTGGCTGACCACTATCTGTATTTGCCTCGTCGGACTGCGCATTGTTGTCATCGCTTGCTGTAGAGGTATTGGCATCGGTCACATCGTTCGTTGCGTCACTCCCTGTTTCGACATCGGTCGGCGAGACATAGAGACGCAATTTGAGACGTACAATGCGCCGAACCGCGCTATCCACCTGTGCCGCAAAATCGGGCGCACCCTCATATGTTTCTTTAAAAAGGCTGATGGTACTCTGAATGGCAAGCATATTATCCGCAGACAACGCACGATTCTTGTCGTTTGCGGATGTTGTCTGTGTGCCCTGTGTCGAAAGAGTTGGCCTTAAACTGGATTGATCTAAATAGAGTAAATCGTTTCCGGCAATAAAGGCATCCAGCGCAACCCGCCGTAAAAATGTAGGATTCTCTTCATCTAGTTCATAGTTTCGTCGAATGGCCTGAACCCCCAACGCATTGCTCACCACTAGCCCGCCGCGCTCTCGCCATTCAATAAAATCATCTCGGCGTAAAATGGTCTGCAATTCAGATGATAAACTCAACGGTTTTGCGCGTTCAGGGTCACTGCCCTGAATTGCACTATAATGCATATGGCTTGACATCAAAATATCTGTTACACTATCTGGCAGCAATCGTGACTGCGCGATGGGTGGAGGTGCAAGCGGAGAGATGGTTGTGACACCGATGAAGGGCGGCAATGAAATGCGCTCCAAAGCAGGTAGGCTCTTTTGGATGGTCGCAACCTCTTGATCAGGCAACCGATCAATATCGCCCTGACCAGGGAAATGCCGCGCAACAGTGGCAACACGATAGTCACTGCCTTGGTGGATGCCTGCAATGTAGGCTTGCCCCATTTGTGTTACCCAGTAGGTGGAGCCGCCAAAGGTATGTACACCCAAGCGCCCAACCTCATCGGGACGAGGCTGCTCCAAGACATCTAAATTGGGTCCCAAGAGCATGTTGACACCAACGGCCTCTAACTCTGACCCCACAATCTGGCCCACACTCTGTACAAGTTCTGGATTCCATGTTGAGCCTAGCGCCAATTGGGTTGGTAAATGAGTAAATCCGTTGCGCAAGGCTGTGTGGGGTAATCCATCTCCTGTCTGCTCCAACGCAATCAATAGGGGTAACTTTGTCTTCAACTCCTCTGGCTCAGGATTCGCCAGTGTGGACACGTTGGTGATTGGGGTCATCGGTGATATGATTTGGGTGGATAAGGTGTCTGTGTTGATCAACTTTGTGTTGACACGGAAAACTGCATCAAGCGGGACAATGCTATTGCTGATGTTAAGCTGGACATCTAGCTGTTCAGTTACCTGAGCTACTAAATCGGACGTCAATGTTTCCGTGTTAGATATGGCGAGGGCGTCGTTGAAAACCGCACCTGTGGTTATTGCTGCAAGCTGTGCCTGCGTATCACTGTCGAGTGCAAGAGCAGATGGTAGCGAAAATCCATAGGCGAGGGACTGCAACTGATTGTTCAGGTGCGCAACCTGTTGAGGTGTACCGAGCGTTGACTCCGCTGACTCTATACTATCCTTTTGTGCAGTATTGGTGAAATTTTGATTTTGTGAGGAGAGGACTACACCGCCAATATGATATTGATGGATCAACTGGGCGATTTCGCCTCTCGGATCGATGGAATCACCTCTGAAGGTCAGCATAAATAATTGCCCAACCTTTTCAGAAACGGTCATATTGGCGACAATGCGCTCAACCTGAACATCTAGCCATTCTGGGTATGTCGTTGGTGGCGCAGTTTGTTGTATTTCTGGTTCTTGGAGTTCCGGTGTGACAGTTGAGATAGGGCTTGGCGTCACATCGTCATCCACAGGCAATGTTGTTGATACAGCGACAGATGCTTGGACTGTTGCTGTCTCTGTGGTGTCCGTTATTTGTGCATAGGCAATCCCTGCGATGCTGACGTTATACGGTCTATTGCCGCCGGACCATTCATTGTTTGTTGTCGCAAATAGTCCAAATAATAGAGAGAGACAGAGGCAAATAGATATACCCAAACGAAATTGTTTTGGGGTAGAAAACGATTTCGTTTTAAAATACGATTTTAACAAAGTTAGTTCCTATAAGATAAACATACGTAAGTCCTATCGTTATCAAACGAGTGATGATGCAGTCGAATGGGGCATGCCAAGCACACCCAAATGCAATCATGCACCTATTATGCACCAACTGCACAACTCACACAATATAATCATAAAGTAATATTCAAGATAAGTAAAGCTAAGTTTGCATAAATGGATTTATTTAAAACAAAAAACAGTAAGCAGACGACAGTATCCAATACTGAGTCACAGCCAGCAGCATCTCAACCCCTAGACGATTCTGCTGCAGTGGAGGCAGCGAGACAACGAACAAGCAGACCTCTTTGGTTTGTGTTTATCAAAGAATTAACACAGATCATTGTGCCAGCCTTTATCCTTGCCATCATCGTCTATACATTTCTGGCACAGGCAACGGTTGTCTACGGACAAAGTATGGAACCAACGCTGTTGCAAAACCAACGGCTGGTCGTGGATAAACTGAGTTATCGCTTTCAACAACCCCTTCGTGGCGATATTATCGTCATTCGGTTGCCGGGCATGAATGAGATGTTGGTGAAACGCGTCATAGGTCTACCTGGTGAGGTAGTCGAGATTCAAGATGGCTCAGTCTATATAGATGGGCAGGTGCTTGATGAAGCGCAATTATTTGACGTGATGACATTACCAACAGATGGAGAGAATAGCGATCAGACAACGAAAGTGGACCCTGAACTTTATGGCACAGGGATGGGGGGTATCCTAGAAAATTTGCCTCCGCTGACGATTGAAACCGAACACTATTTTGTTATGGGCGATAACCGCCGTAATAGTAATGATAGCCGCACGTTTGGGGCTGTTTCGCGTGAACACGTGTTAGGACGCGTCTGGTTCCGTTACTGGCCGTTGACTCAGTTTGACTCGTTTTAAACTATAAAAAAAGGCTATTTGAGCTCTCGTGGGGTGCGAAACCAGACCTTTGGGAAGTGTCCAGAGAAATTTGGAGTCGTCTGAAGCATCGACGGACACCTCCTGAAGGTCTTATCCCACAAAAGCTCAAATAGCCCAAAAAAGTTAGGATAATTTTCGTTTCATGAACTCCAGGCGTTGGACAAATTCAACCAAAATCCTTGTCGCCTCCTCATTGGTCATTCTCGCCATCGTTCTTTTGATCACCTTTCGAGCGATGATTTCACCGACGATTGTTGCCTTTCTCTTAGCCTTCATCCTGAGCTACCCCGTTAATTGGATTCAAAAACAGACAGGTTGGCCGCGTGTGGCCGTTGTCGCGGGCATCTATGTCACCCTCATCGCCAGTGCTGCCCTCGCCCCCGCGCTTGTGCTGCCCCGTATCCTCGAATTGCCAGCCTCGTTACAGCAGGCTCTGGAGGAATTGATTGCAGACTTACAATCTGCATCAACAGGTTCTCTCTTCCGGTTTGGTAATTTTAGCTATGATCTTTCGGTAGATCGACTCTTTGACGATATCGGCACCGGCTTGCAACAAATCTTGCTGTTTGCCTCGCGCAACCCGCTTTCGATTGCAAGAGGCGTGACAACGGGGATTTTAACCATTATCTATGTGCTTGTCCTCAATTTCTGGCTGCTCAAAGATTGGCAAAAATTTCAACGGGTATTGATCGAACTGCTCCCCAGCGATTATCAAGAAGATGCACGTCGTTTGGGGCAACAATTGGGGACGGTGTGGAATGCTTTTTTGCGCGGCCAAATCTTGCTGGGGACAGTGGTTGGCACAGTTACATGGATTGCCCTCTCTATTGTCGGCATGCCCAACGCTGGCGGGCTGGCATTGTTAGCGGGGCTGATGGAGTTTTTACCTACCGTTGGGCCAGGGTTTAGCACAACGATTGCCGCTGCACTCGCACTCTTCCAAGGCTCAACGTGGATTCCTATTACAAATCTCACCTTTATGATGATTGTGATTTTTATATATGCCGTGATTGGGCAAGTGGAAACCACCTATTTAATCCCTCGATTAGTCGGTGGTCGCGTTCAGTTACACCCAGCCGTCACGTTTGTCGGCATCATCAACGGTGCGATTGTCTTTGGCGTTTTGGGCGTGTTATTGGCAACGCCTATTATGGCAAGTGTACGTGTTATCTTAATCTATATCTCGCGCAAGATGTCTGACTTGGAACCTTTCGAGGCAATTGGGCAGTCACAGTCTGCGGTACGTATTCCTGGATTGATCGCGGGGCGTAAAATTGAAGCCATTGTCTTTGATTTGGATGGTACACTCGTCAATATCGAATGGCAATTTGCCGAAAATATCGCCCAAAGGATGACATGGCTAGACCCCATTTTGTCAATGCAACAACGTACACAACTTGTGCGTCGATTTATGGTTGGCAGCGAGGGACTGATCAACTTCACCATCAGTCAACTCCAACGTCTCCAACTCAATCAAGACTTAGAGCGTGTCCTGCCTCTATTTAACGGCCTAAGAGGGTATCCTCATGTGCAACAGATGAAGCTTGTCCCTGGCATCAAAGACACTATCCTAACACTATCAAAAGAATATCGGCTGGCGTTATTCTCGACGCGCGAGCGCTCTGATGTTGAACAGGGGCTTGCTCATGCAGGATTGGATATATCCATGTTTAACACGATTATGACACGCAATGATGTGCGCAATATTGTTCCTCACAGCGAACCACTTTTATCCACAGCCGATCAACTCGACGTGAATGTCAGCAACATGCTTGTTGTGAGCGATACAGACTCAAACCTGCGGTCTGCCAGTGCTGCCGAAATGGTGACAGTGGGTGTACTTTATGGTTTGGGTCGCGAGCAAGATATGCAACATGCGGATGTCGTCATTTATACCGCAGATGAGCTAAGCGAGTGGTTGTAAATCTAAGATTAAAATTTGCTTACAATTTCAGCTCAAAACCTTAAATCAAACTTAAATCAAGTTAAAACTTCAAACGTGCTATAAACATGGCACGAAATTATTGTTCCTATACGCGCATTCTGTAAGGATAGTTAACAGCAATAAATTTATTTTATTTTGTTATGTGTCCAGAAACCACAAAGGATATGGGCAAAGCACTTGGCAAATACGTTGTCGTCTTTAACTGTTCTGATCAGATGGATTTTAGAGGTTTGGGACGTATTTATAAAGGACTGGCGCAGAGTGGTGCTTGGGGTTGCTTTGATGAATTTAATCGTATCGAACTACCGGTACTGTCTGTTGCTGCACAACAAATCTACATTGTATTAAGTGCAAAGAAAGAACGAAAGAAAGAATTCATT
>JBCCFC010000359.1:0-10670 GCA_039029935.1 Chloroflexota bacterium | reverse complement strand
GGCAGCAACGTGATTTTTGCGGGTCAAGACAACGACAAAGACCCCATCTTCAACGCCGTTGACCAAGCCCCTGCCAACATCTTCAAGTCGCAGTCGTTCATCCTGAATGGCTACTTCCTACAAGATGTCAATATGAGCGGTGAGGCTATCTTTGCTGGGCAGAACAATGATGTTGACCCCATCTTCAACAACGTTGATGGGCATCCGCGTAATGTGTTTAAATCGCAGTCGTTTGTGATACCGGAGCAAATGCCTTAGCAGTTGATAGTGGATAGGTGACAGTTGATAGTTCGCTGTTCACTACTTACCGCAGATATGGGGGAACCGCAGATGGTGCAGACAATTATCTGCGGTTCCTCTGTATCTGCGGTACAAAGTGATGTGGACATCCTTGTCCGCAGGTGGCGCAATCGTAGGTCTGGCTACCAGCCGGACAATCTTGGTCAACACTGTAACATTCAAGAGAAAAATCGGGTACAGACAGATCGTCACGCTGATAGCGTGACCTACGACTACGACACACGCCAGATATTTTGAGTGAAAAAAACAGCGTTCTTCCGTATCCGTGTTAAATAACGCGGATACGGAAGAACGCTGTTTTTTTCTTAACCGTCAACTCTCAACTCTCAACTCTCAACTTTCAACTGCTTCCACAATCATCCGATTCACCGCCACATTCTCCAAAAACGAACGGCGCAACACCCTATCCTCAATCCCATCCGCCCATGCCTGCAGCTGTGCATAACTGCTCTGCAAGACATCATCTGCCCGCGCATCACCCATCGCTACCAACACCTGATAGCAGACCCAATGCGGGCGGAATTGATCAACAATTTGTTCAAGCCCCTCGCGTCGATCATCATCATCGGGGTCATCGGCGAGATGGGGCAGTATCCACTCGACGTGTGCCAGTGCGGTTGCCCTATGGCCTTGGGCGTGGGCGATTTCTGCGAGGGCTGTTTGAGGGATGATTTCGGCAAAGGGGTTGTCCTGTGGGTGAATGGCCGCGTACACCTTCTCAAAGATGGCACGTGCCTGCTCAAACTCGTTGTTACCCAAGAGTGCATAGCCATGTGCAACCCAGCCCAAGAGATGGGACGTGGCGCCGACTTGATCATGCAAATCCATTGCCCCTTGGGTCAGCGGTAAGGCTTTTTCTGGATGCCCACAGAGAAATTCTAGCAATCCCAACTGACTTTGGGTGACATAATAGGCGTCCGCATACCCACGCACCCCTTCCTGTGCCATCATGTCTGTCAGCATTTTGCGGGCTTCGCCATAGGCTCCAATGCGGATGTTCTCGTGATTCAAATCCACCATAGGCATATAGGCAGCCGTCGCATTGCCCTCCTCTGCATAGATTGTCAGGGCAGTCTTGAGCTTGGCAATCCGTTGCGTTTGCTGCTTGCGGCTTAAGTTCTTGGCAAGCCATCCATTGCTCAGTGCCTCACCCTCACGGTAATTAAGGACACGGCTGTTGGCGAGTGCCTCGTCCAGATAGGTTTTGTTGCGATGCCGCTGCGGTGAGTGTGACATGATGAGGTATATCATGTTGATACCCCAGAGATTGTCATCTTGGCGATAGCAACTGAGTGCCTCCTCTGCATATCGCTCTCCTTCCTCCATATCTCCGGCCATAAACGCTTGCCGCAAAAACAGATCGTTGTAATCACCACGCACAGAAAGCGGCACGTCCTCCGACAACTTACGATGCAAAATCGGCGCATAGGCGTGGAATTGCTCCGTATTTCCCATCACCCGCAACATAAAGACATAGAGCAGATAATAACGGAACTCCAATCCTGAAGACACCTTTCCTTCAACCCTGTTGAGCAAGTCCTTGATGCTCTCTGCCTGCGTGAATGCATCCCCTAACTGTTGCAAAATCCACTTTGTCTCCATCTCGACAAGGTTGGCATGAAAAAGCAACAGTGCATAGGCTGATTCCACGTCGGCGTCTTGTTTCTGATTGCGTTCACAAAGGTCGCGTAGTTGCTGGCAAGCAGTAAAAAGCGCATCAAAGGCTGCACGTCGATTGTAGAAGAGCACCAATCCATCTAAGGCAGTTTGTAGAGGAGGCAACAGATTTTGGTCAATCGCCTGTTGCCAGGCCAAATGAATGTGATCCTGCTCTTGACGCAGAAGGGTCATGGCCTCGCGCGCCCTCGCCTTGTTGAGCAGTGGGGCATAGTCTGCCACCAGCGTTAAGAAGTGGGTACAGTAGCGATGCCAGAAGGTGTGCATGGTCGCAGCCGGGTCCTGTATCTCGGTTTGCCCTTTGCCCTGCAAAAAGGTGCGCGTCAGAGGATGCATCTCATAGCGGCCAACGGTTTTGATGGTGAGCAGGGAGGTGTCGGTCAAGCCTTTGAGATCAAACATATTGAGGCCGACGATGGCCTGTGCTGCGGTGAGATCAAAAGGTGCGGCAAACTGTGCCAACATCACCAAGGAGTGTTGCTCGTTGGCGGAGAGTAGCTGCCACGATTGGTCAAAGAGGGCATCAAGCGTATGTGTCTGGCTGGCATCCTGTGAACGATAGCCTTGGACAACCGGTTGATACTCATTGACCCCAAAGGTTGCCTGTTGGGTCAATAACCGTGTATCTTGACGCAACTGTTGGACCATTTGTGTGGGGTGAAATGCTCTGTCCACGCTGCCACCATGCGCAGGGCCAATGGCAACCCGCCTGTGAGCTGGCAAAGCTGCACGATATCGGCAAAGTCGGTGTCATGCACCTCAAAGCGGGCATTATGGCGACGGGCGTAGTCAAGGAAGAGTTGAACCGACGCCACTGTGTGTGCAGCGATTTTACCCTGAGCCACACCACTGTCTGTCAGCGCATGAACTGGTGATGCCTCAAGAGACAACATCTCATCCACTACGGTTTGTTCTGGCACAGGCAACGGCTGAACCTGGACGACAGTTTCACCAGTCAATTGTAGACGCACACGAGATGTCACCAAAAAGGTACAGGTTGGGGCTTGCGCCGCCAACGACGCCAGCAACGAACTCGCCCCCAGCACATGTTCAAAATTATCCAGAATTAACAACAACGTATGACGGCTGAGATAGTTGACCACCTGCGTAAAGACCTCGGCTGTACCCCCTTGGGGCAATTTCAACGCACTGGCAATGGCACTGACAAACTGCTGCGTATCTTGGCTTGTCTGCCCACCTGCAACCTGCCCACCTGCAACCTGCCCACCTGCAACCTGATCAATCGCCTCCACACCCGCCAACGGTACAAAGCCGACACCATGTGGGAATTCATCGATATTATCATGTACAAACCGCTGACCCACTGTCAACGCAATGTGCGTCTTGCCCACACCACCCATCCCCACCAACGTCACCAAACGATGTGCTGGATTTTGGAGGTAGGTACGGACCGTTTCCAATAGGTCTTCATGCCCAACCAGTGGCACAAGTGGAGCGGGGCTGTTGAGTAGCGGCAGGGAGACACCTTGTGGCGGGTCCACGCGCTGGCTGGCTTGAGGCAACGGCTGGCTACCCTGATGGTCTTGAATCGCAGCGTCATCAAAGGGACGTTCCCGCATCGCCGGGGCATCCTCATCGGCACGAATGCGCGCAAACAACTGCTGTGTCTCCGCACTTGGCTCCACATCCAACTCTTCACGCAACACTGCTTCCAGCTTGGCATACTGCTCAAGGGCCGCCCAGCGGTGTCCATCCTCATAGAGGAGGCGAATTTTGAGATGATGCGCCTGTTCATGCCAAGGAATCAGATGCAAGACCTGCTCCAAATCATCATATGCTTGGTTCAGATTCCGCAGCGCAATCTCTGCTTGGCACAGATGATAGCGCAGGTTGGCGGTATGCAGCCGCAGATCATCCCGTGTCTGCTCCAACCAGTCGTTAAAAAGAGGTGTATCGGGCAGCGAAAAGCCTTCCAGAAAGTCACCCCGATAGAGATCGATGGCTTGACGGTGTTGGGCAATCTGATCCGTTGTCGGCTCACTGCGAATGCTTCCGGTGAGCATTTTGTTGTTCGCCAACGAGGTCAACTGGTGAACATCGACAGACGCCTTGGCCTCGTCATCCATGCCCAACGACTCGGTGGTGGTCACCAAATGATCACCCAAATAGCGACGCAGCGAAACCAGCCGGCTGCGCAGATATCGTCGCCCCGTGCGTGGGTCCGCGTCCGGCCAAAACAAATCCGCCAATACAGAACGTGAATGCGGCCTGTCCGTCGCCGCCAGATAATAGAGCAGCCCATATTCCTTGGCAAGCCGAAACGTCACAACCTCATCGGCCACACGAATCTCCGGTGTCCCCAATAATTGTATTGATAGGTCTATTGTCATTTCCTTTCCTTTTTTAGGTTGCAGGTTGCAGGATGGAAGGGTGGAAGGGTTGAAGGGTTGAAGGGTGGAAGGGTTGAAGAGTGGAAAGAGTAATGAATTAGTTTTACCCTCTTCCACCTTTCAACTTTTCCACCTTTCAACTTTTCCACCTTTCAACTCACCATACAAATGTCGTAAATCTAGCCATAGTTCAAAAATTGACGCTACGTGATACGCGATGTGATACGCGGTGTGTGACGCGGCGCGTGACGCCCCTCATGTATGATGTGCTACAGGGCATATCGACAAGCGCTATGCCTCTACCATTAAACCATAACCATTGAAAAACTGCAAATTAAATATAATTTTAGACATCTTTTTGTCAGTAATAAAAATTATTTCTTCATGTATAATCCAATCCAAATAAGAACAATCATTATATAAACGTTATTTTAAGTTATAGATCAAAGCAAATAAGATTTTTGACATGCATAACTTAAGCTAAATTAATTTTTTGTCTTTGAACAATAAATATTTATACGTATATTGTTTTTCATCATCGACCAACATCACAGCACACATCGACGCAGGTGACACCGACGGAGGCATAGTCACAATGCACAACGATCATGCCCACAATACTGCCACAAATCGACCAAGAGATGGGCCGGAAAAGTTGAAGGGTTGAAAGGTTGAAGAGTTGAAGGGTTAAGACAATCATCATCAGGTTCGTCATTTTCAAGAGAAAAATTGGGGTTTGATAAACCGTCACGCTGCTAGCGTGACCTACAAATCAACCCATCTTGATTGACCGATTATGATTCATAAAAATATAGCTATTTGAGTTGTTGGGTAAGACCTTCGGGAGGTGTCTGGGGAAACTCGGGTACGCCCAAATTGTCAACGGACACCTCCCGAAGGTCTGGTTTCACACACCATGAGACCTCAAATAGCAAAATAACAAAGGTTTAAGAACGAATGACAATAAGTAGAAACAGGTTCATACATGACAGTCCGGTGGACGGACAACCGCCGAGTCGCGGGGTATGGATGAACGGGAACGATAATCAACAACGGGGTCAGCAGCAAACACGCACCCCACGAGCACTGGCCGTGACGGTGCTGACGGTGCTTGCCATCATGTTCAGCATGGTGACACCAGCGACATCAACGGCAGTGGTTCATGCAGCCACGGATGGCGCACCCGCAAGCGCCGCCAACCAGACCTGTTTTGGGTTTACGGCCATTGCTGGCGGGGATGAGGATACGTATCTGGTTGCCCTAAACGATGGCAGATATATGTCGATTTCGGACGGTGCGCGGGCACTTTACGATTCCGCAGACGGCATTGGGGGGCACACTGACGTCCCTCATGACGGTTTGATCGATATGGAAGCGTTGGTGCAACAACTGCTGATTAGCTCCACCAATTATATTTGGGAAAGCAGCAGCGGTCAGAACTTTACCATGATTCGAGGTGATGACGGCTCTTATCTGGTCAGCTTTGATGACGGTACGGTGCTGGCACTTGTTGAACGTGTTGCCGTGTACGATACGGCGGACGGTGCGGGGGGATTCACGAATACGCCTGCTGACGGTGTGATTGATATTGATGTCATCAAGCAACAACTGCTGATTAGCTCTTCCAATTATCTGTTCATGAGCAGCAGCGGCCAGAACTTTACCATCAGCCAAGGCGATGATGACTCTTACCTGCTTCGCTTTGATGATGGCAGGTATATGCGGCTTGCGTATGGTGCGCGGGCAAATTACGATGTCGCAGACGGCACGGGGGGATTCACCGACACCCCTGCGGATGGCGTGATTGATATTGATGCCTTGGAGCAACAACTGCTGATTAGCTCCTCGAATTATATCTTCGAGAGCAGCAGCGGCCAGAACTTTACCATGACACAAGGCGATGGTGGCTCTTACCTGCTACGCTTTGATGATGGCAGGTATATGCGCGTTGCGGACGGTGCGCGGGCAAATTATGATACCGCCGATGGTACAGGTGGCTTCACCGATACCCCTGCGGATGGTGTTATCGATATTGATGCGTTGGAGCAACAACTGCTGATTAGCTCTTCCAATTATATTTACGAAAGCAGCAGCGGCCAGAACTTTACCATGATCCGAGGGGATGATGGAACCTATCTGGTCAGTTTTGACGATGGCACAATCTTGTCGATGGTTGGGAATGTTGCCGTGTACGACACCGCAGATGGTGCGGGCGGCTTCACCAATACACCTGCGGATGGTGTGATTGATATTGACATCATCAAACAGCAACTGCTGATTAGCTCCTCCAATTATCTGTTCACAAGCAGCAGCGGGCAGAGCTTTACACTTGCAGAAGGGGATAACGACTCCTACCTGATTACCTATGAAGATGGCACGGTTGGGCGGCTTGTTTATGGTGCGCGGGCAAATTACGATGTCGCCGACGGCACGGGTGGTTTCACCGATACGCCTGCGGATGGTGTGATTGATGTGGATGCGTTGCGCCAACAATTGCTGATTTCCTCTACCAATTATCTATTCGTCGCCGACTCAGATAATCCAAGCGGTGGCAATAATACCTGCTCGATCACGGCCAACGACGACAACTTCACGAGCCAAAGTGCAGGTGGAACAACGCCCACGGTCTTCACCAATGACGACGCCAACGGCACAACACCCGCCACAGATGCACTGGTGACAACACCAACCGTCATCAGTAATGGCGGTCTGACAGGCATCAGTTTCAACACAGATGGCACAGCCAACATTCCGGCAGGGGCCGCATCGGGGACATACAACGTCACCTATCAAATCTGTCTCGAAGCCGACAACAGTGTCTGTGATCAAGGCATTGCCACCATCGAGGTAGCTGGACCTGCTACCGACACCGACGGCGACGGTGTCCCAGACAGCATCGACCTCGATGATGACAACGACGGTATTCTGGATACCGTTGAGGATGGTGCCTGTGGTATCGGGCTTGGTTCAGTAACAGCCGGAGATGAAGATACTCTTCTCGTTACATTAACCGATGGTACTGTCTATCGAATAGCTGATGCGTCTTTAGATGGGTATGATGTTTACGCAACATCAGGTTCTACAGGTGGAGTCAATGATGGTATCGTCAATGTCAATACCTTTGATGCGAATCTTGGTGCATGGCCAGCGGGTGGCAATATCTTCAAGTTTATTAGCACCACAGGTATCAGCTTTACTTTTGATGGTGCGCGTGGTGATAGTGATACTCACCTTATTATGTTGGATGACGGGACAGCATTGCGTATCCCAGATGGAGACCAAGATGGATACAGCACAACTGACACCACCGGTGGCGTGATTGATGGTGTCATTGAAATTGAGGCATTGCTAGGCAATCTTGGCGAATGGCCTGCGGGTGGAAACATCTTCCGTTATGCCAGTACAACTGGTATTGGTTTCACAATAGCTGCTGGTGACGATGACACTCACCTTATCACTTTAGATGATGGAACCGTACTGCGTGTGCCAGATGGAAATCAAGATGGATACAGCACAACTGGAACCACTGGTGGTGTGATTGATGGTGTCATTGAAATTGAGGCATTGCTAGGCAATCTTGGCGAATGGCCTGCGGGTGGCAACATCTTCCGTTATGCCAGCACAACTGATATTGACTTTACAGTTGCTGCTGGGGATTTTGATACCTTTCTCATCACTTTAGATGATGGCACAGTCTTACGGGTCCCGGATGCAAACCAAGATGGCTACAGCACAACCGGAACCACGGGTGGTGTGATTGATGGTGTCATTGAAATTGAAGCACTGCTAGGCAATCTTGGCGAATGGCCTGCTGGTGGCAACATCTTCCGCTATGCCAGTACAACTGGTATTGACTTTACAGTCACCGGGGGAGATGAAGATACTCAACTAGTTACATTAGATGATGGCACAGTCTTACGGATCCCGGATGCAAACCAAGATGGATACAGCACAACTGGAACCACTGGTGGTGTGATTGATGGTGTCATTGAAATTGAAGCACTGCTAGGCAATCTTGGCGAATGGCCTGCTGGTGGCAACATTTTCCGCTATGCCAGCACAACAGGTATTGGGTTTACGGTAGCAGCGGGTGATCTTGACACCCTCCTAGTTTCTTTAGATGACGGAACCGTTCTGCGTAACCCAGATGCAAACCAAGACGGTTATAGCACAACCGGAACCACTGGTGGTGTGATTGACGGAGTGATTGAAATTGAGGCATTACTCGGTAATCTAGATGCTTGGGCTGCAGGTGGCAACATTTGGCAGTTCACCGACGGAGATTCGATCAATAACGCTAACGGCTGTGATACTGACGGCGATGGCATCATCAACAGCCTCGACCTCGACTCTGACAACGACGGCATCAACGATGTAGACGAAGCCAACGGCACAGACACAAACCGCGATGGCTTTGCAGACGGCACACCCGATGCACTCGGACGACCGGTTCCCGCTGGGCTGACCCCACCAGATAGCGACAACGACAATGCACCTGCGCCCTATGATGTCGATTCAGATGACCCAGATGAGCAGGCCATAGGCGATGGCATCAATGATGATATCGACGGTGGCGATTTAAATGGCGCTAACCTGAGCAGCGAAGATGCCAATGGGGATGGGCGCATTGATGACCCCACCGACCCAGATGGCGACGGTATCCTGCTGCCAGCGGATAATGTGCCTGCGGAGTTTAAGGATGGACCGCCTTCCTGTTCTGCTGATGCGGGTACACTCACGGCAGCGGCATCCAATGTCACCCTGAGTGGTGGGTCTGCCACCATCTCGGCCACACCCAATGGCGACATCGCTGTGCCAGCAGGCTACGAAACGCTCTATGTCCTGACCAGCGGTGCAGGCTTGGTGATTGAACAAACCAGTGCGACCCCAAGCTTCACGGTCAATGCAGCAGGCAACTACACCATCCATACACTGGTGGCCGAAACCAGTGACAACGCTGACCCAGACTTCTTGGACCTCAGCATTGTTGTGCCAGGCACGACCACAGGCTTCGATGTCAACGGTCTGCTCCAACAGGGCGGCGGTAGCATTTGTGGCAGTTTGGATGTCGCAGGTACGCCGATAGCGGTGACAGTGGATACGGATGGTGATGGTATTCCAAACAGCACAGACATCGACGATGACAATGATGGTATCTTGGATACAGTTGAATGTCAGGACGTCATCATTGGTCAGTCTGATTTTGGAGAGAGTGGCGTATTCTGGTTTTTCAACAACAGTTCCAGTGGCGGTAGCGTTGGTGACAAAATTATCTCTACAGAAATCTTTGTTGTGGGGTCCGGCTTGACAAGCAGCCTGTTGAATACAGTGTTACAGCTTACAGGTGCCGATGACCCTGATCTTGCCAGTGCGCGAACGTCAAATGCATATGTTGAGTATTCTTTCACAACGGCTAATTTTGGAGATGCTGATGTATATCTCAATGAAGTACGCTGGAATACCAACAATAACACAACTGATACTGGCTACAAAGTGAGCATCGAAATCTCGGATGATGGGTTTGCTTCTCGGACGATCTTGAATGAAGAGGTAGAAACAGCCGCTTATCAGGTAGACCCGAGTGGAAGAAACACAACATCTGCTGTACTGCCCGGTAAACAGACGTTAAACCAGCTCTTCCCACAAACTACGTTCGAGTCAATCAATGATTTGGCTGTCCGGTTCAGTCTGGAACCCAATACAAGATACAGTTTACGCTTGTATATATATGACTCTCCGAATGCCAATGGTGCTGCCGATTTGGATGATGTTATTGTCTTGCCAGTAGAGGATGCTTGTGTCGATACCGATGGTGATGGCGTCCCAGATTCACTCGATTTGGACAGCGACAACGATGGTGCACCAGACACAGTTGAGTCTGTCCCACAGGGCGAAACACCGATTGACAGCAATGGCGACGGCGTTATCGACGCAACCGAAGCAGGTGGCTTTGGTCCCAACGGTCTCGCTGACAACGTGGAAACCACACCGGAATCCGGTCAACCAGACTATGATGACAATGGCGTTGGCCCAGACAATCCAGCCGACACCGATGGCGACACGGTTGGCGACTGGCGTGACCTTGACAGCGACAACGATGGTATCAACGACGTGATTGAAGATGGCAATGGTGCCGATGACCTTGATGGCAATGGTCAAGTGGACCCCACAGCGGGTAGCGATCCAGATGGCGATGGCATCCAAGGACCTGTGGATGGCGATGACGCCAATCCTGGCTCAACACCAGAAACACAGCCAGACACCGATGGCGATAGCGTACCCGATATCCGTGATTTGGACAGCGACAACGATGGCATCAATGATGTCGTTGAAGGGCCGCAT
>JBCCFC010000358.1:0-10673 GCA_039029935.1 Chloroflexota bacterium | reverse complement strand
GTGATACTTCAACATGATCGACCTCTTGTATGTGCGAAAGCAATTACTAGCAAGTTGCTGTCTCAAGTAAGGACTCCCAAAACAGCAGAAAATATGTCTGAGTGTTTGCATCAATTCGTATTGCGCATTGACATTTACACTTGGCTGTTATATTTGGCAATGATTTATTCAGCCCTGATTTATTCAGCCCTGATTTATTCAAGCCACTGCCAACAAATGAGCGACGATTCCACCTGTTCAACTCGCCCTTTCTCAATCAGCACAGTCCCTGCATACCCCTCACCACACTCTAACCGATGCATGGACCAACGTCTCGGCTCATCCGGCTCATCGACCACATGTTGCAATTCGGGCAACGCATCGGGGGCAAGCGTCACATCAAATTTTGCCAATGGATAGGATAACCCCGACCCCCACGCTTTGAGACAGGCTTCTTTGCGCGTCCAGCATTCAAAAAAGGCCAATCGCCTGATCCCATCCGGTAACGCGCGATAGGTGGCGATTTCCTTTGCCGAGAAAAAATGAGACACAATATCATCGCACTCAACCGTTGGGCGCATGTATTCGACATCGACACCAATGATGCGATCATGTGTAAAGGCGGCCAAAATCATGTTGGCCGAATGCGAAATGTTAAATTCAATGGGCGAGTCGGCCACAAAGGGTTTGCCATGATCTGTATAATCAAAGTGGATGTGTGCAGGTGCGCGTTGCAGGTAGTGGCCTAAGAGGGTGCGCAGAATGCCCCGCGCCGTCACATAACAGCGACGGTCTTTCTCAAAATAAAAGCGTCCCGCCCGCTCTTTTTCATCCTCTGCCAACAGCGCATAGAACCGATCATAGTGATGTTTTGCTTGGTCAATCTCAATCCGCCACATATGAACGTCCTGTCCTCTCAGTGCTGGGTAGGAGCCATCACCGGGCGGTTGTGTCCAGAATACGTTGGTCTGCCACGCAAATGGCGAAGTCATTGATTGTGTTGTCATAATTACCTCTTTGGATTTGTATGTGAGATTTGATTGGCGCGAATATTAACAATTCACCAATTCACCAATTCAAAAATTAATCATTCGTCTTCATGCATCCGTTCTGATGTTGTGTTGTCTCTGTAATACCTCTTTCGGATTGTTCGCCTTATCCTGATATAGTATAATGGCAAACATAGATAGTTCATTTTTTAGGATAACACAAACAAGTCTAAGCAAGCACAATCAAAGGTTGAGATAGCCGTGAAGTTGAACCAAAAACAACCTGCCTTTCGTCATGATGCAGGGCAAGTACTCTTGTCTCCCAAACCCGCACAATCCGCGGGAAACCACACTGTATCACCCAAGACATCACCCACCTCCTGTCATGAGGTCGGGCGAAACCCCGGTGACTACCCACCACTCTTTTCGACTTATTGCAATGCTGCCTCAAATCGTTTTGCCTCCCGTCCTCGCTTGCCAACCAACCACTCCGTGGAGTTCCCTGCAACGCCATCTACCCAGTCCAGCGTTTTTGAGGAACCGCATTATCGTTGCGAGACAGACGCCTGTCGCAACTTGGTCCCCGGCCATCAGCAAAATGCGAGTACGACCGAGGCATGGGTTATCCGTACCCGTTATCTTGAAGGCCACTGCGCCTATACCGAAGAACAGGGGCAAGATTTAGACCCCAACACGACCTATATTGGCATTTTTACCAAATCTGTCATCGAAAATCATGGCTCCGAAGATGTCTTTATCGGCAACCCGCGCAGACTGTCACATGTTGAGTGGCATGATTGCCATAACCACTATCACACCATCCAAAACCTTGCCAGCACCATGATTATGCCAGAGCAGGTGTGGGCGGATACCGAAACGTTTGTAGACACCTATTTTGATGTGCTGATTCAAAATGGCCTGACCTTTCAAGAAATTGTTGACGGGGCGATTTCACAATCGCGCACCCACCACGACATCGTGTTAACCAATGGCAAAGCGGGTGGTTGCATGGTCGATTCTGGCAGGGTAGACGATGATGTTGAAACCGATTGGCAATATGATTGTGATTACCAGGGACTCACCTCCGGCTGGTTTGACAATTACACGCTGACGGTCACAGACCAAATCAACATCCCTTGGTCACTCTTTGTTGAAATGCTTGCAAAACAACGGGATGAGGGGGTGCGATGGGTGGTTGTTAAGCTGATTAACGGGTCGGGTGAAATTGAAGAGTGTGAGCCATTATCCTGCATCCGCGATAACCTCATTGCCTCAGAACCATTTGAATTGTTTTCTGCTGCACAGGCCGAAACGATTTTACTTTCTGAGTGTGATGAAGAGGAGGAAGATTGTTGGCGTGAGGACGAAGATTATATGGTGACAATGGAGGCGTTACGAAATCGCACAGTGCAGGATGCGCAGTTGCATGGGCAGGAAATGTACACAACCTATTTGCCCGTTGTGGAGAACCAACCCGTGATTGAGCAGCGGATAGGGGGTAATGATGTTGGTGCGTTGCAGGCACAGGATATATATACGACACATCTGCCGATTATCGAGCATCAAAAACCCGTTCATGGTCAATCAATTGAAGGAACACAAAGTTTGCACCAACTGACACCCGCTTTGCCAACAACACCAAATACACAAATGCCGATGAGTGGCCTTGATGCCTTTATTTTTGGTCTATTTTTTATGGTCAGTGCTGCTGGGCAATGGTGGCAACGAATAAATAAAAATTTGAAAATTGAAGGAATGAAAATTGAAGGAATGAAAAACTGAAAATTGAAGGCATGGTTTCGTTTTCAATTCTTTCAATTTTCAATTACCCATTTTCAATCTTTATGGTTGGCATGACGGGTGATATGCCAACTGAATACCGACTGAATACCGACGTACCTTAAGTTTACACAAACACCACACATCTTTTATATATGAGGAGAAAAAATGTTTGATTCCGCGCTAGGAAGTGTTCTCTTTGAAATCATTGCGATTCTGTTACTGTTATCACTCAACGGTCTATTTGCGCTTTCAGAAATCGCCGTTGTCTCGTCAAACAAGGCACGATTGCAACAGCTATCGTCCACCGATAAACGCGCAAATCGGGTGCTTGCCTTAGCCGATGATCCAACCGCCTTTCTGTCTACTGTGCAGATTGGCATCACCTTGATTAGCATTTTGGCGGGGGCACTGAGTGGGGCGACCGTCAGCGATGAGTTAGGGCGCTTACTCTCCAACGTTGGATGGCTCGCCTCCTATGCCGATCTTATCAGCTTTACGATTGTTGTGGTTATAGTCACATTCTTGACGTTGCTGATTGGTGAGTTGATTCCCAAGTCCATTGCGCTCACCAATCCAGAGCAGTTTGCGATGGCCGTTGCACCGTTAATGCAACGGTTGGCGAGTGTAACCTCCCCTATCGTTGCATTCCTCAGTGCTGTCACCAATGTTATGCTGCGGTTGTTGCGCATCCAGCCCAATGACCAGCCGCCTGTGACCGAAGAAGAAATCAAAACATTGCTCGCTGAGGGGACACGGGCGGGCGTTTTTGAGCCAATGGAGCAACGCATTGTCAGCCATGCGCTCGACTTGGATGATATCACGTTAAAACCCGTGTTGAAGCACCGCACAACGCTGCACTGGATCGATATCAACGACACCCCAGAGGCTGTTTACGAAAAGATGATGACCCATCGCTACACCGCCTTTCCACTTTGTAACGGCGGCGTAGACAATGTGTTGGGTGTTGTTCGTGTGCATGAGGTATTGTTTGCACTGGAGAATGCGGGGCCGCAGTATCAAAGTTTTGACCTCGCCGCCACCGCGCATAGCCCCGTCTTTGTGCCACTAGCCGCAACCCCATCCAGCCTCCTCCCCAAGTTCCTCGATCAAGAAGTCCACATGGTCTTTGTCGTCGATGAATACGGTGGTACAGAAGGAATTGTCACGTTGGCAGATATCTTGATGACCTTGATTGAGCCTCCGGAATAAAGTTGAAGGGTTGAAGAGTTGAAAGTTGAAAGTTGAAAGTTGAAAGTTGAAAGTTGAAAGTTGAAAGTTGAAAGTTGATTGTTCACTCATCACTATTAACTATTAACTATTAACTATTAACTATTAACTATTAACTATTCTCAGTTGCCCAAAATAAAATCGAACACAATCGAATGGACAATCCGCTCAATCGGTGCATGGTCATCGGTCATGATCGGAGCATCTTCAACGACGGTGGCTGTGCGTGCATAGGTCGTCGCTACCTGTGCAAACTCGCGAAACTCGACAGGGATGCTGTCAGGCAAAGCATAGGCATTGTCGACAAAATTTTGTAGCGTCGTCGGCTGCACTGTCGCCACCACCAGCGAATTGCTCAGGTCATCCACTGGACCCGGCTCATCAATGATGTGAATCGTGGCAAAAACCTGATGCAGCGTCGCCGTCAACGTATCCACCAACGCATAGTTGGAGGCCGTCCGTCCGACATTGATGGCAACCATGCCATCCTCGCTTAGATGGTCATGCACCAGTTGAAAGAACTCGATAGTCGTCAAATGAAAGGGAATGTAGGGTGGACGATAGGCATCAACAGCGATCAGATCCCACTTGGCATCACTGGGTTGCTGTGCCAACCAGCGGCGACCATCAGCAGCAATGGCCGTGAGATTGGGCTGTGTCATGCCAAAGTATTTCTGGCCGACCTCAATGATCTGTGGGTCTAGTTCAACCCCCGTGATGGGCAATGGACCATAGATGTTGGTAAACATCTCGCTTGTGGTTCCTGCGGCCAGCCCGATGAGCAACAAATTTTCGGTATTGCCAGTGTCAAACGTACCTGTGTCAAACGTACCTGTGTCAGGTGGCACAGCAAACATGGGCGCAAGCAGAAAATAGTCCCAGATGCCTTTGCTCAGAACGCTGTCAGGATGATAGACGCTGTGGATGCCAACGCCATCATTGAGTTTGAGATGGCGTTCGCTATACCATTGACGCACAGCAATGTAGTTGTAGAGGCTCTCATCCTCATAGATGATTTCGCCCGCGTTTTGTGCCGAACTGCCGTCATCCCAGCCTGCACGGATAGAGCGGCCAAAGTTGGTTCCTTGACTCACCCACGCCATGATCAACAGCACAACCAGCAACCCGGCCAGTGGTATCCAGCGATGTCGCTCACGGATGCTGCCTATCACCACAACCAGCAGCAGAATCAAAGCCAAGATCAAAAATGTCCACCGTGTGCCAAAGGTGGGAACCAGTAATAGCACGGGAATGAATGTACCAGTCAAACTGCCAACTGTCGCAACCGCAGAGAGTCGCCCCGCTATCTTTCCGGTTTGATTGAGGTCACGCACGGCCAAGCGGAGTGCCCAAGGGCTGGCGGTTCCCAGCAGAACGCCCGGAATGCTAAAGAGCAGCAGAATGGCAAGCAGTGAGCCGATTAGCAACTCCAGTGCAAAGTTGCCCAGCCCATAGGCGGCCATGCGTAGTACGGGTGTGCTAAATGTTGGTATGATGGCAACGCCAACCGCCCCCAATGTCACTACTGTGTCCAGCCCACTACGCTGTGGGAAGCGGTCCGCCAGATAGCCACCCAGCCACGCCCCTAATGCCAAATAGAGCAATATTAGTCCGATGAGTGCGGCCCAGACAATTTGGTTATTGCCAAATGCAGGCTCAAGCAGGCGCGATGCGCTTAACTCCATCCCGAGTATAACCGCACCTGTGGTAAAAACGAGTGTGTATAGATATCTCATTGTCATTTACTTTGTGTGGATGATGGTTCGTAGGTCAGTAGGTCAGTAGGTTGGTAGGTCAGTATTCGGTAGGTCGGTAGGTCAGTATCCGGTAGGTCAGTCTCTATGAACCGAACACCGAATACCGAACACCGAACACCGAATACCGAATACCGAACACCGAACACCGAACACCGAACACCGACCTACCCAATCTCACGTACTGCCACCGTCAACCGCGAAATACAAACCAATTTCCCCGCTTGATTGGTGATGCGAATCTCCCATACCTGTGTCGTGCGCCCGATGTGAATCGGTGTTGCGCGACCAATGACATGCCCATCACCTTCACGTGCAGGACGGATATGATTCGCATTGATTTCCAGCCCCATACAGATATACTTCGAGGAGTCGACACACAGCGATGCACCAACACTGCCCATCGTTTCGGCCATCACAGCGGATACCCCACCGTGTAACGTGCGGTAGGGCTGGACATGACGATGATCAACAGGCATGGTTGCCACCAAATAATCATCGCCGACTTCGGTAAACTCAATGCCGATATGCTCTGGTGCTGTATTCACGTGCAGACGATTGAGTGCTTCTAACTCTGGTTTAACGAACCAAATCATCGTATTTCTCTACCTCAAACTGCTGTTTTCAATGCAAAGTCGTAACGAACCTCATTAAAGGGGGCCTCAATACCATAGCGGGCCGCCTCTTCAGAAGACTCGTTTGGTACAAAAGACATCACAAGGCTATCCTTGACCCCAAAGACGGCGTCCGACTCGATATACTCATCGCCTTCTACAAAAATGTGGGTGATAAGCTGCTCATAGCCCTCTGCCTTGATCCAAAAGTGAATATGGGCTGGCCGCATGGGGTGTCTCCCCGCAGCACGCAGAAGTTCTCCAACAGGGCCATCGGTTGGCACAGGGTAACTCGTTGGCTTAATGGTGCGGAACCAATAGGAGCCATCCTCCCCTGTGGTAAAGAGACCGCGCAAATTGACATCTGGCTGATTGACATCCTGTGTGTCGTAATACCCAATGTCATCCGATTGCCAGACATCGACGGTTGCCCCATTGATTGGATTGCCATCGACATCCGTGATTATGCCCTTGACAACCGTGCGTTCACCGCGTTCCGCTTCCGACCCCGTCGCAATCATCGCCCCCATCTCCATGACGGGTGCTTCTGTATGAAACGGTCCGGTGACAGTGGTTTCCGTTGCCCCATCCATATCACGATGATTGATGGCATCAACCAACATCGACACACCCAATACATCAGAGAGTAAAATAAATTCCTGGCGAGTTCCGGTGCAGGTGTGGCCGGTGCGTGTCAGAAAATCAATGGCTTGAAACCACTCGGCCTCTGTCGGCTCAAAATCACGGACAAAGGCGTGAACATGTTTGATCAATTTCTCAAGGAATTCCTTGGTACGTGGTTCGTCGGTATTGGTCCGATTGAGTACCTCGTCTGTGATGTTATGTTCAGTAATTGATGGCATATCAAATTTTCTCCTTTAACCTGCTGTATACCCACCATCGACATACAGAATCGCACCCGTCATAAAGTCAGATGCTGCCGATGACAAAAAGAGGACCGATCCGATGAAGTCTTCGGCTTCACCCAAACGGCCAATGGGAATACGACGCAAGAAATTCTTGTAGAAGGCGTCGTCCTCAAACATCCACTGCGTGAGCGGGGAGCGGAAAACGGTCGGTGCAATGGCGTTGACATTGATATTATGTGGACCCCATTCGCAGCCTAGACTTTTTGCCAGCAAATCCGTGGCTGCTTTTGAGGGCGAGTACGCCGTGTAATTCGCCATACCGAGCGCACCACGCGTCGAAGAGACGATGATGACCTTGCCACCACGTCCCTGCTCAATCATCACCTTGCCCGCCTCTTTGAGCATCAAATACGTGCCCTTGACATTGACATCCATAATCATCTGCCATTCATCCGTTGGCTGTTCCGTAATTGGTCCCGGTTTATTGACACCCGCAGCCGTGACAACAATATCCACACCGCCAAACAGTTCGACCGTTTTGGCAACAATACGCACACTGTCCTCATGGCTAACTGGATCACCCGCTTCAAAGGCTGCACTATAGCCAGCTTCGGTGATTTCTGCAACAATCGGCGCCAGTGTTTCCGCTTTACGCCCTGTCAACATCACATGCACACCCGCTTTGGCTAGCCCCTTGGCCGCCGCCACACCAAATGCGCCTGTTGCCCCCGTGACAATCGCCACTTTACCCGTGACATCAAATAGCTGTTGTGGGCTTGGTATATTTTTCATTACGAACTCCTTGCGTTGGTAGCTTGTCAGCATTTGAGCTAGTCAGCTAGTCAGCTAGTCAGCCAGTGTGCTGAAGTGCTGAAGTGCTGACTGGCTGACTAGCTATATATTAAGCTGGTGGATAGGGCATCACAACCAACATCGTCACCATATGATTGGTGTCATTGCGCGCTTCCCGCGTTTCATTGGGTCCAATATAGACTGAATCCAATGGTCCCAGTGTAACGGTCTCGTCCTCAAACTCAACCGTCAACTGCCCATCCAACACAACATAGGTGCGCTCCAGGGGGGCAGCACTCATCTCGGCTCTGGCCCCCGGCAGATAGTACGAGATGCTGACCCAGTTGGAACCTTCGCTGCCCGTCAACTTGTGTTGCAGATACATGGAATGCACGGTGACATCATGCAATGGTGCTTCATACTTGACGGCATCCTCAACCCGAACAACGTTTCTCATGACTACGCTCCTGTTGCAATACGGTAGTCCCCAGTGGGGTCGATCATGGCAACTAGGCGGATAATACAGCCGTCACCACGGGTCCAGCGCCAAGGGAAGAACGAGAATGTACAGCGTTTGCCCGTCACTTTGTCGATATCACCACCGACGTTTTCGATGCCCAAAATGCCGTTGGTAAAGAGTGTACGGTGAACTGGCTCCCAATCTGGGAAGTCGTCAATCACCTTGTTGCCCGTGTATTCTTCATATTCCTTGTTGATGGCTGGCATGAGCATACCACCGCCTGGCCCGTGGGGGCCAATCGCCGTCGCCAGCGGGTGATCGTTGGCCTGTGTGTCATGTCCAACAACCTTGATGCCACGCTCCACCATCCAATCCGCCGCAGACTGCACAAGTCCGGGACAGCGACCAAAGTACTCTTGCGTGTCCGCATATTTTTTGTGCCAGCCTGTGTTGATAATCAGCACATCGCCTGCCTGTGGCTGTGGTGTCACCTTGTCCAGATCATCTGCCGTAATCATCTCAAATTTCCCTTTGGGAATCGAGACGACAACGCCTGTGCCAAAAAACTTCTCCAGCGGTACCTCGTCGATAAAGGGTGTTCCCTCGACCACATGCGCTGGTGCGTCGATATGTGTGGTGCTGTGCATTGTGGTGGTAATCTCTTGCGTCAAGACACCCGACTTCGCCATGTAGTGGATGCGCTCAATGCGAACATCCTTAAAGTACGGCCAGTTGGGTGATTGGAATCCCCAAGGATGGCTGAGATCGTAAAATTCAAGTTGGCTAGTAGAAGACATCAGTGATTTCCTTTCATGTGATTGTAATTATCCAGACCCCTTTCAAAGTCGCGGAGTTAGCACTCTCTAGTGCGGGGCATACACGGGGCACTGGCAATAGAGATTGCCTATCTCCACGATTTAAGCGACGGGGTCTGAACGATTACATATAATTTAGGCAGATAAACTTGCCCGTATTGTAGAAATAATATCCAGATTGCGGGCAATTGTAACACGGCCAACCTAGTCAGCAAAATAAGAGTTGACCTGCGTTCCATAATATGGTATCTTGCCCGTAATGTGGACAAAACGATAATCACCGTTGTTAACCGTAGAGGATTGCGGTGGCACAAGAATTAACAATTCAACAATTCAGCAATTCACAAATTAACGAATAGGCATTCATTGGGTAGCTGATGTATCTATAGGAGAGAAGGATAGAATGTAGGATGGCTGTAAATAATCATGTGAATCATAACACCCCTGTTGGCCCCAAACAGAATAGCGGCGATACCAAAAGTGTACAGGTGATTGCGCGCGCAGCCCAGATACTCCGCACTCTACAGAAATACCCACAGGGCATGACGCGTTCGCAGTTAGCCAGCGAGGTGAGTCTGGCACGGTCAACGGTTCATCGCATTGTAAATGCATTGATTGAAGAAAACTTGGTGGAGATGGTCTCACCCAACGGGATGGTCCGTTTGGGGAATGGACTACTGCCACTGGCCGCCGCGGTCAACAGTGACATTCGACGTGAACTGCGCCCATATTTGGCGTGGCTGCACAGCGAAGTCGCCGAAACCGTTGATCTCGCCTGCTTTGTGGATAACCAAGTGCGCTTTATCGACCAGATTGCAGCACCGCATCGCTTACAGGCGGTGTCGGCCATCGGCGTCACCTTTCCGCTACACTGCACAGCCAATGGCAAGGCGTTTTTGGCAACACTTTTGCCGACCGAGCTTGACCACCATTTATCCAATGAATTGACCTCTTTTACACCACAGACAATCACCACTCGTCAACACCTATTAAGCGAACTCGCACAAATTCGGACCCATGGCATCGCCTATGACCGCGAAGAGCACACGGTGGGGATTTGTGCGGTCGGTGCGGCCATCCAAATGCCACGAGGCGAGCTTGTTGCCATCTCGATTCCTGTCCCCTCACAGCGCTTTTATGGCAATGAGGAAAAGCTGGTTGCTGCGTTGCTGTCCGTGACGCGACAGATTCAGCAAAAAATGGGTTAGGTGAATCCAAATGCCTATGGTACGATCATTGGCTTTAGGCCATTCTACAAAAATTAAGTATCCAGTAGGGACAAGAGATAGTGTTTGAGCCATTCCCGCACACACAAAAACAAGTCCCAAACAATATTCAACCCCAAAAAAGGAGAAAAAAAATTAAACACAAAAACGACCAAACAACCAGTTT
>JBCCFC010000357.1:0-10698 GCA_039029935.1 Chloroflexota bacterium | reverse complement strand
CAAAACCATATCTATAATATAGATGTGGTTTTTTTATTCCAAGATTTATTTTATGTTTTTTGTAATTCAGTTGGGGAAAATTTCAAAAATCACGGTTTATATCTATAGCAGATGTATTCTGAGATCATAACCCAAAAGTGAACACAGCTACATCTAATTGTTCTAACACTTAACCATCACATTAGAACAAGGCCAATTTTCTGTCATGGGTGAGTCCCCCTTGCCCATGACAAACTTCAAACCGAAATGGGTCAGGTTGACAACAACATCCAAACCTTGACAGCCTGCCCTATTTCCATCTCTATAAAATGGAGTAACTTACCATGTCAAGACGACAACCCATACAATTGCTCAAAATCCTTTGTTTTTGTGCAATTGCACTCATACAGTTTTCAGCTACTCAAGCAGCATCACCCTCTCAAGAGTTTGAACCCGGTGCGGGGGCTATTCCAGCCCTACCACTACGTGGATGCTATAGATTTGGTACACCTGTTGAGGATTACAATAAACCCTCTTGCTGTGTCAGCGGCTATATCCACACCGTCCCCATTTCAGACATTCAAATCATAGCCACAGCCAATGGTTATACACGTACTGCGGTTTTATATGAACCAATCGCACGACAGAACAGTGTGCCAGAGTTTGGGATTTCCTTGCAGGAGGCACCGCTCAACGTGGAACCAGGTGATGCTGTCACCCTCACGGCGACCTACACAACATCAACGGGTATTTTCACTCATACCGAGAGCTTTATTGCTCGACCAGGCACCATGCAGTTGGACATCGTACCATCCAGCATGGAACCAGACACAGCATGGGTCAATGCCCACCTCTCAGGACGGCATGACCATGCAATGGTCTATGACGCCGCACGGGAGCAGACGATTCTCTTTGGTGGCTACATGAATCGGGGCGACTATCTGCGTGATACATGGCTCTGGGATGGTACACGTTGGACACAGCAGCAGACGCTGAACCCGCCACCAGCGCGACGTGGACACACGATGGTCTACCATGAAGCCAATCAGGAAGTACTGCTCTTTGGTGGACAAGGAGAAGATGGCGAATTGCTCAATGATTTGTGGTCGTGGGATGGTCAACGGTGGCGTAAACTGACACCCGTAAACACACCATCGGCACGGACGGACCATGCAATGGGCTATGTCAATAACCAGATTGTGTTGTTTGGCGGTTATGGCAGTCTTGATGCAGAGACAGATACCATGACTGCCCTAAATGATAGCTGGGTTTGGTCCGGTGGGGCAGCGGGTGATATCGGCACATGGACAGCGGTTGACGCCAGCACAGCACCATCATCACGCTTCTCTCATGCTATCAGCTATGACCCAGCTTTGGAGAACCTTGTCCTCTTTGGTGGACAGTCAACACGTGATGATACATCCTCGATCTTAAATGATATGTGGCAGTGGGATGGTGCAACATGGAGCCAACTTGCACCCGCAGCCAGCCCACCTACACTTGCTGGACACACAATGGTCAGCGACCCTACCGTAGGTACACTGCTCTTTGGGGGACAGAATGCACAGGGTATTGGGCAAGATGATCTGTGGATTTGGGATGGCAATGCCTGGACACAGGCAGTGGTACAGCAGTCGCAGGCAGTAGCACAGCAGACGATGACTGTCTCTGGCATGGCAGGACCGTCACCCGCAGAGCTTTTGGCCCTCAATGCAACACCCCGTGCGCGTGTTTATCAGGGCATGGCCTATGACGCAGCACGAGCGCAACTGGTTGTGTTTGGCGGTGCGGTGTCAGACCCACTAAGTACAGCAGATTTGGCCGACACATGGGTGTTGGATGCGCAGGAAATCACACAGGCCATGAATTGGCAACCGCTCTACTCGCCACCAATTTTCACCCGCTGGACAGGTGTTGCGATGGCACTTGAGCAAACCACAGCCGATGACAGCACGTACCTGTTCTTTGGTGGCAGCGCAGGCAGCATCCTCCAAAACCGCACATTCCGTTGGCGCAATGGTGAAGCCGCTGAACTCAGCCCTGTAGACAACCCGCCAGCACGTCGAGCGCATAAACTGGCAGGTACAGACAACCAAAAGGGTATCCTGCTCTTTGGCGGCATCAGTCAAAACAATATCTATCGCAATGATACATGGCTATGGCAGGACGAAAATTGGACGGCACTCGCATTGGATGGTACACAACCCGCAGCGCGTGCACATCACTCACTTGCCTATAGTAGTCAGGATGGTGTATGGCTTTTGTTTGGCGGGCTAGATGCATCTGGCAATGCGCTCAATGATGTGTGGCAGTTTGACGGGGCAACCTGGACCGAACTCAAACCAAATACATCAGCAGACTCGACTGTGCCAGCCCCACGTTATCGCACCGCCTTTGTCTATGACGCCGTGGCAAACCAGATGATGCTCTTTGGCGGCGAGGATGGCAACGAGACATTCTATGACGATTTGTGGTTCTTTAAAGATTCAACATGGCAGCTCGTAGAAGCATCGTCAGTGGCAGAAGAACAGACACCAAATCGCAATGCCTTCCACCGACCGATACCACGTTCTGGACATGGTGCGGTCTATAACCCAGATAAACAACATCTAGTCATTGCGGGTGGCATCCAAGAGAACCAGCGTCTACAGGATACATGGATTTGGACCGCCCGGAAGGGTTGGCAGAAACGCACCGATTTGCCCGTCCTGCCGCCAACGGTGATTCTGGCGATGGAACTTGATCCGGCTGCGGATGATGAAAAACTGGTTGCCTTTGGCGAGTTAAATGGGGGCAATGCCCTGGGTGAAGGCATTTTTATTCATGAAGTCATTAGCGAAACATTGGACACATTCCCGATTGGTATGATCAATCTCATCAACCCTAAGGATGCCTATCTCAATGAAGAGGTCTATGCCCAGGCCTATGGTGTTGACCCCGACAGTACACGGGCGGTTCAGGCATATCGTTGGATCCACGGCGAACATATACTCAGCACGTCACCAAGCTTTACCTTAGACCTAGATGACCCAGCGTATCCCATGCCCGTGGGTGAGCAAAAGCTTGTGTTACAGGTGCAGGACAATGAAGGCAATTGGTCACAAGGTATTGAGCAGTCCCTGTTTGTTCGTGAAGCAGAAAGTGGCGCATTACCAACTGCGGATGCGTCCGAAACATGGACACTGCTGCTCTATCTCTCAGCAGATGATGCCAATCCAGAGACAGGTCTGGCAACGATTTTAGGTGATTCTGGTTTGTTGGCCGAACTCCAAAATGCGGGTGTAGCCGAAAAGGTCAATGTCGCGGTATTGTATGATGGTCTCGCGATGGATGATTCTATGCGCTATACACTCTTGCCTGATGGGACTTGGGCAGTTGACAACCAAGGGCTGGCGTCAGAGCTTGATATGAGTGAACGCACCACATTACAAGAGTTTGTCGAGTGGGGACGTGAAACCTTTACCAGCACCTATTATGCGCTGCATATTGTTGGTGCAAGCAACGGTATCAACGGATTGGGCATTGATATGAATATTCCACAAACCCATGCCTTGCGCACAATCGCCCAAGAAGAAGACCCAGAACAGACCTTTTGCAGTGATGTGTCCAGCGTAAACCCAAATATCCTGACACCTCTTGAACTGCGCGAGGCATTGAGGGCAGCAACGGGTGAAGGGACACACAAACTTGACCTGTTGCATTTTGATGGCTCCTCGTTTGGTCTATTTGAGAACACAGCAATTGCCGATGATGTTGCCAACTTTGTGGTCGCATCACCCAGCCCCATCATTGGACTGTTTGACTATACAACCTATCGTACACTGGCATCCCAGTCCGACAGCCCCCAAGCATATGGTCAACAGTTGGTGGCGCATTATGCCAACGTTGCCAGTGCCAATAATCAGCCCTATACGATTTCGCTCTTTGACATGGCGCACTTTGATGCACTGAACACCAGTGTCAATGACTTGGGGACGACACTTGTGGCTTATGTCGATGGTCACAACCCCACACGCACCCATCTCAAAGAGGTACGGCGGAACGCCCATCACTATGAATCTGGCGGCGACGCCCCCAACACGGTTGACAACAATGATGAGTACGTCGATTTAGGCGACTTTGTGCGGATACTAATTGCCGATAATGAGGTTGACAACAGTACTGTTACAAGTGCAGCCACGCAAGTACAGACCGCGTTGAGCGATTTTGTAGATGTCTATCAAGCATCGGACGAAGCCTCAACAGGCATTGGCATCTACTATCCACCCAATATTGATGACGTAGATAGCGCCTATTACACCTATATTGAAAATTGCCGATTCCATATCACCGCCGAGTCAGGCTGGGTGACATTCATCCAAGACATTGGGTATCCACCCATTGGTGTTACACCAGCCCCATTGATGGACCCAACGGCCCTGTTAGCCCCGTTGCGTTTGGGTGATGCCAACCCAACACTACCAGCACAGACTAATTTTGTCTACCTACCTGTTGTGACAAAGGGGATTGCGGCACAAAAATAAAATTATCCTGTCAAATTCGTGAATTGAGAAATTTTTTGGGGAAATTCCGAATTTGACAGGTTTATATACATAGGAATGGAGATTAAATAACCTACACATGTTCAGTCAGCACGCCCCGTGTGGGTCTGAGCCAAATGGGCAAATTATTTAATCGCCATTCCATGTTATCAAGTTCTCAATCATTTTAAACCAAAGAAGGAATAAAGAATGCAAACACCGATTTCGACAACAAGACAACGATACCGCTATCGAAGCATCATGATCACGCTTATGCTCTGCTTGGCCTCTTTTGGCACGGTCGCCAGCACATTGCAGGCCAGCATCCCTGATGAAACACCAGCTATCAATGAGCGCACACAGCGCCCCAATACAGGACCTGACCTACGAGTCATTGATATCACATTTGATCCAGTAGACGCAGAGAACCCATCTAAAGCCGATATCAATGTCACCATTGAGAACGTTGGCGATGCGGTCGCCCCTGCTGGATTCCGCATCTATATCTATGTCGCCCCAACCGATGACCCTATCACCGAGTCAACTGTCTACACCACGCGTATCTTTCGAGGGCAGGACATGGACCCCGGCGACACATTTAACTTTGCCCGCACAGACCACCAATTCTCCGGTGGCGATACGACTGTTTATGCATGGGTAGACCCACCTTGGGAGAATGCTGTTGAGGAGGCGAATGAGGACGATAACCAGATGAGCAAGACATATACCGTTCCCAACATGCCTGACCGCTTTGAACAGGATGATGAGTGTCAAGATGCGACTGTCTTTGTTGTCAATGACCCTGCTCAAGAACACAATTTGATGATGGAGGATGGCAGCAAGGATGTAGACTGGATATGGTTCGAAACTGATAATGGTGAGAACTATCGTGTGGAAATTGATCCTATAGGTGTTGATACAGATATTGAAGTTGAATATCATAGGGCGTGCAATCCTGATGGCATCCCAGGGACAGGGAATGGAATAGAGTTTGATATTCAATCTCAGGGTGGTTTTTACTATCTCAAGATTCAACACCCACAGGCTAGCTATGGCGATGATACTCGTTACAGTATCCGCATTATATCGAGTTCTAGTAACCAAATCAACACGACCCCGATTCCAACTTCAACACCTGGCGCAACCCCATCACCAACCCCAACTCCATCACCAACTCCATCACCCACTCCAATACCACCATCATGGACTCTTTTTGTCTATGCAATAGGTGACAATGATCTCTATCCATACTTGGGGGATAGCATTGGGAATGGGATGTTAAAACGGTTGAAAGCACTGGAAGGTACACTCGAAACCAATGTGCAGATGGTTGTTCTACTTGATGGACCAGCTATCGGCGACTCGATTTACTACACACTTAGCCCATCTGGTCATGCCGATATATTGTCACGAGAGGAAGTACGTATGGATGATTCAGAAACGCTTAGTACCTTCCTTGAGTGGGGACTAGACCGATTTGAAAGCGACTACTATGCACTATCAATCTTAGGACATGCCAATGGGGTACGAGGACTAGGCCCGGATATCACTAGTGATATTGAAGCCCCACGATCTCTACTAGAACCAAGCGAAATTCGTAATGCCATTCGTGCGGTCGAGGACTTTGAACGCATTGATGTTGTACAGTTTGATGGATGCTCGTTTGGTCTACTCGAGAACACAAGCATTGTGGAGGGATTAGCTGACTATGTGATTGCATCACCCAACACGGGTTGGGGCATTTTTGACTATGATGTCTATCGCGGGATAGCAGGTGAATCATCAACACCCGCTGAATATGCGAAAAATGTTGCAACCCACTATGCAAATAAATTAGAAGGCTTAGGATACCCCTATACAATTTCTGTTTTTGATATGGCGTTTTATACGCAGTTGACGGGGACCGTTGGTGAACTCGGAAAGGCTCTCGCTGCCTATGTCGGTGATAACGAGTCCCGCAGAGAAGAACTACGCACTATCCGAGCAGGTGTTCAAATCTATGATTCTGGTGATTATCTCATTGAGGAAGATAATGACCACTATGTTGACTTATTAGGCTTTGCAATGGCTTTGGACGAATTCCCAGATGCGGATGTTGTCAACAACTCTAGCAATGTCATTGATATCGTGAATGATTTTGTCTACTTTGAACGACATAAAAGTGGTCAATTTTTTTATGACTTCCTTAATGAAACTATCGACATCGATCTTGAAAAATCAAATGGTATTGGTATCTTCTATCCTTATTCACGTGCATTAGGTGCAGATGCATGGGAGAAATATACAACGGACGAGATATTCCGTAACATCACCACAGATTGGGGCTGGAAGGAATTTCTCGCCACAGGTATACCACCATTGCTCACACTAAACCCAGATTTGAGTGACATCGATGTAGTACCACCGTTGTTTCCTCGTCAACTATATCCTGATATAGGTTCAGCAGGCGACCCCGGAACACCAATAGGACCAGTTCCGAATAACTTTGTCTATCTGCCTGTTGTCACCCGCTAGACCGTTCTCAATAGCCCTGATACTAATTCCGTAGCCATCCTAAATGCTTCTTTTTCTCATGACAGCTAAATTTTTTGAGGAATTTTTCAAAAAAAGCGGTTTATCTATCTAGGCAAACGGTTCAACGTTTGCCTAGAAACATAAATCAGTCATAACCAAAAGGAGTATTTAGGGTGACATTTATCAAAACCGCTATACGAATCTGCCTCTGTGCAAGTATATGTGTTTCAGGGTCCAGTGCATACCGAAATAGCGTTGCAGCCCCGCCTGGGGTAGAAACGACGATAGAGACAATGACCGACGTTCATCCCACGCAGTTGGATTTTGACTGTGGCGATGTCAATACACTCCGAGAAGAAGAGTGCCGAGTTCTGGTCACAATCTATCAACAGACCAATGGGGCATCGTGGGCGGATGCGGATGATTGGTTGGAGGCTGGACATGACCCCTGTGAGTGGGATGGCGTTACCTGTAAAAATCGCTCTGTCACAAGACTTGACCTACGCGACCAAGGGCTAATGGGTGAACTGCCCGAGGATATTGGCGATCTGACCCAGTTACTTACACTCAAACTGAGTGGGAATCCAGCGGTTAGCCTGCCGATGCAACTCGGTAATTTGAGTACGCTAAAAACGTTACAATTAAATCGAAATGGGCTAACCCATCTACCCGTTGGATTCAATACCTTGACCAACCTGACTGAATTGCAACTCAATGACAATCAGTTTACCCAAATCCCTGATGAAATCTATGCACTCGCCCAACTTGACAGCCTATCACTCAACAATAATCATATCAACCGTATTGATAAAAATATTGGACACTTATCCAACCTCACAGCCCTTTCGCTGGATGACAACCGTATTGATCAACTTCCACCCGAAATCAGTACACTGTCCAACCTGACATATCTATCGCTTCAAAATAATCAAATCGGGCAATTTCCAATTGAAGTCACACAACTCAGCACATTAACCATTCTTGCTCTGAACGGCAACAGACTGACTCGCATCCCGCCAGAAATTAGCGATCTTGAGGCGTTACAAGAGCTGACACTGCAAGAAAATGAATTGGTCGAAATTCCCCAAACAATTGGTGATATGGAGCGGTTACAAGACCTCAACCTCAGTGACAATCCAAGCCGTCATATCCCCTTTGAGTTTCATGCTTTGACAAAGCTCAAACATCTGCGCTTGGACAACATGGCATTAGAAACACTGTCCCCTTCCCTGTTTGATCTTGACGGGTTAAAAACACTCTGGCTTAGTGACAACCCTTCACTCACATTGTCTCATGAGATTGGTGAATTATCTTCATTGACAGACCTTAAACTCAATGGCAACGATATTACCGATATCCCTGAGTTCCTATTCGGCCTGTACAACTTAAAAAGATTGGAACTTTCCAACAACCAACTGACCAGTTTGCCGGAGAAAATCAACAATTTATCTGCGCTAGAGGAACTCGCACTCAACGGCAACCTGTTGCAGACCGTCTCATTTGACAATTCATCTCTGATCAGCGTACACACGCTGGAATTAGGTGATAATGATCTGGGTGTATTCCCTGACACACTAGATGAATTACCGAACTTGCGCTACTTAAATATTCGTGGCAACAACATTGATCAATTGCCATCAATCACGGATAAATTACCCAACCTGATACAATTAGACCTCTCGTCCAACAGATTGCGCACTGTCCCTGATGATATTGGCGAACACCTCAAGCTAGAAACGCTTGACCTTCGTGCCAATCTGTTGCATTGCGACGGTCCATCATATGGTTATCTCCCATCAACAATCTATATGACCATAGAAACACTCTTTTTGGATTACAACTGTATCGATTGGAGCGATGATGTTGCGCCATTATCTGGTTCATTACCTGCTAGCCAACGACCGGGCTGGGCGAATACACAAACACTATCACCCAAAGGGTTAACAGGTACGTCACAGTCTCATGATAGCATACTGCTCTCATGGTCACCGATTGAATTGCAAGGAATCGGTGGCGAGTATGAGATTGAGGTGCGTCATGATATAGATGACAACCAAACATATACTGTTGATATTGCCGAGACGACCGTGCCAATTGCAAATCTATTGCCCGATACAACGTACTCTGTCCGTATGCGCACCCATATCCCTGCACATGCAAATCATCATATAGACCTCTGGAGTGGGTATACAGAGTATATCCAAGTAACGACCGAGCTTGGTGATACACCCCCACCGCCGCCAACAACGCCCCTTAGTCAGACGCGCACGATTTTCATGTATGTCATAGCTGATAACGATCTCTATCCGTATCTCGGCAATCAAATTGATAAAGGGATGTTGGCACGGATTGAATCCTTACAAGGGATACATCAGCCGGGTGTACGGATATTGATGTTATTTGATGGGGCAAGTCCAGATGATTCATTTTATTATGTTCTTGATGAGTTTGGGGAGTGGTCCGCTCAACCATTAGGCGAAGTGCGGATGGATGACTCAATAACGTTGGAAAACTTTTTGAAATGGGGAATCGACAAACATAGCCTAAGCGGATACAACATGTTGTCCATTCTCGGACATGCGAATGGCTCGCTGGGTATTGGACCTGACAACACGACGAACCTCGAAGGGAATCGAGCTTTATTGGAACCACAGGAGATTCGTACGGCGATTGAAAATGTGAATCGAACACACGGGTTACATTTTGATGTGGTTCACTTTGATGGCTGCTCCTTTGGTCTATTTGAGAATACATCCATTGTGGAAGGGTTGGCACATTATGTCATCGCATCTCCAAATACAGCATGGGCGATCTTTGCCTATGAACAGTATCGTGCATTCGCTGGTGAGTCACAGACCCCCAAGGACTATGCACAGAATGTGGCACGATATTATGCCGACAAATTAACAATGAGGGCATACCCCTATACGATTTCGGTGTTCGATATGCAACACTACGACAGCATGAAAACAACCATCAGTGTACTTGGTCAAGCGTTAGATGATTATATCGAAACCCCTGAAGGTAGTGCTGGTGACCCTCAAATCATTTTGCAAGACATCCGTAATAGTGTCCAAATCTACGACTCCAATGACTATCATTTGGATCATCAAACTGATTTTTATATTGATTTACCCGGGCTTACAGATGCGTTCGTCTCATTTGAGTACAGTGAGGCTGTTGCTCGTGCCGCAGCGGATGTCAAGCGTGAATTGACATCATTCGTCATGTTTACACGTACAATGTCCGGTGAATACTATGATCAACTTAGTGGTACAACCATAGAAATCAACTTGGATAAGGCCAATGGTATTGGGATCTTCTACCCTTTCTCCAAAAAAATGGGAAACAAGTCCTTTGACGATTACATTAACCATCGCCTATTTCCCAATCTTACCAAGGATTGGGGCTGGACCACATTTTTGCTCAGTGGCATTCCCCCAATAAATACGCCGGAGGATCCGATGGATGAACTGTCATCATCGACAATCGATTTGATTCCACACGCAGTGGGACCACTATATCACAGTCATATCTATTTGCCTGTTATCGAACAGCAGATAGATTAGCATAGATTGCGTGAGAGCATAAGGCTATCCCACAAAATGAAATATTCACTCGAATCGTAGGGATATGAGATTATATGTAAAAAAATGGTTTGTATTTTGCAAAATACAAACCATTT
>JBCCFC010000356.1:0-10727 GCA_039029935.1 Chloroflexota bacterium | reverse complement strand
GTAATGTCGATAGTAATATGGCAACACAAACACCTAGCCAAGAACAGGCAATCCCCTTCCAGACCATTAATAGCTCATCTGGCGCATTGATTGCAGGTCAATCAATTTCCTATACGGTGATGATGGATAATGAGGGTGAATCACTATTTTTGACCTCTTGGATAGGTGACAATGTAAGTGCCGTGCTTATCAGACCTGATGGACAAAGGATTACGCCTGAATATGCGATAACTCAGCCGACTGTAAGCTATGAACACATTGAGGGCGGCCCAGCATATCCGCCATCTGCAAGCTACTACTTTACACAAACGCTACCTGGGTTATGGCATGTGATTCTCGAACATGATGGTAGCAGTGCGGAAGCGATTGCCTATACGAGTTATGTTGCTGCACCTTCATCTTTACAACTCAATGTAACACAACCGTTAAACACATACCAGATTGACGAGACAGTCACACTCACTGCAACACTGGTGTTGGGCGGTATCCCTGTTCAAGATGGTGTTGTGACAGCAACTGTCATCAGACCGGATGGCGTAGAGGTCGAATTAACGCTGGAGGCTCGTGGCAATGGTCTGTATCAGACAGACTATAGACTGCCTGATATGCCAGGGTATTCTATTGTAGAAGTGACAGCACGCGGTGTCACCAACGGAATTGAATATACACGGCAATCGGATGTTCTTTGGACCGTTGCACCTCGCGATGCCCAATTCACAGAAAACGTATCAGATCAGGCAATTGATTTTGATAATGATTCGTTGATGGACGCCTTGCTGGTTGGTGTTGAAATTCAAGTATCTGAACCAGCAACGTATGTTGTATCTGCACAAATAGCCCACAATACGGTCATTATTGACAGTACTTCTCTAAATATTCCTATTCACATTTCTGGCACATATAGTGTCCCCTTGGTCTTTGATGGTCAGTATATTCATGATGTTCAGTTAGATGGCCCTTATACTATTGTGAATGCAGTCATTCGAGCAGAACAGTTCGGCACAATTGCCATTGATCAAATAGACTTGTTGCATACAACCGAGGCATATCAAAATTTTACAAAACCAGTGCCACCACCGGATGATAATACGAATACAAGTCAACCGCATATCATCCACGTAAATATCACCCCCATCACCATCACAGCCAACAGCACCAGCACAGCCATCATCACAGCCACCGTCACTGATGCAGCCAACACCCCACTCATCGACCAAACCATCTCGTTCACAACAACGCTTGGCACAATTTCACCGCTGACGGCCACGACCAATAGCTCAGGTGTGGTCACGACGACGTTGACCGTAGACAATCAACCCGGCATTGCCACGATAACGGCATACGCTGACGCCATCACCGCCACCACAAGCGTGACCTTCACGGTGGTAGAGACACCAACGGTTCCGGTAATTCCTGTACCGCCTGCGCCGATTTCGCTCACAGACGTGCGGCTGATCGCAGCAACACATGGCGTTCCTGATATTGACTACACCTTCACCGCCATCGGTGTGCCATTCAACGCCACCCCCCCTGTCACCTATACGTGGCAGGCAACAGACCAGCCCGATGTTGTACAGGCTGGCGGGATTGTCAATGCCGTCACATGGTCATGGGCGACGATGGGTGTGAAGGAGATTACGGTGGTTGCCCAGAACGCGCTTGCTGTCGTGACGCAGACACATACGATCACCATCCAAGAGCAGGTCTGGACGCATCTCACGGCACCGACATCGGTCATGATTGAAGGGGATTCGGTCGGGGCGGTCGATGTGTCCTATCCATTTACAGCAACGATTGCACCAGCGGATGCCACGCCACCGCTCTTCTATGTCTGGCACACCAGTGAGAACTTGCCTGTCATCCAGATGCGCCACATCACCAGCACGGTCAACTTTACATGGACGACGCCGGGGGTGAAAGAGATTCATCTGTCGGCAGCCAATCTGCTCGGAACGGTGACAGATACCTATACGATGACGATTCAAGAGAACCCGGTGGCGGCGGTGGCGTTGAGCGTTGACAACTTGATGTTGATGGCAAATGGTGACAATCGTAGCACCATTGTGGCAACCGTGATGGATGAGGCCAACGACACACCACGAGCAGCGCAGATGGTCACGTTCACGACATCACTTGGTGCGGTGACGCCAGCAGTAGCAGAGACAGATGCGGCTGGACGGGTGACGACCACGCTGACATCAGGCAACAAGGCTGGTGTTGCCATTGTCGAGGCGCATGTGGACAAGGTTATGGCAAGCACACCTGTTGTGATTGCACCTGTACAAAATACTGGTAATGATAATGAAACAGATGCAGATGCAGACGCAGGTGCTGACACTGGCACAGATGCTACACCAACAGATACGGCAGGGATGATGACGACATTAACGATTGATGGGCCTGACAACGGGCAGCTATCGCATTCATACGCATTCACCGTATCCGTCGGACCACCCGATGTGATGCTACCCGTCACCTATTTGTGGGAGGCAACCGGCCAGCGGCCACAAATTACATGGGGTGGAGTAGAGGCATTCGCTACATGGTCATGGTCTAGCACAGGAAGCAAAACAATTACGGTTACGACTGTCAACGAACACAACATGCTTACACAGACGTACATGATTGATATCCAAAAGCCCGTCGAATTGCCAGAACAGACTCTGACGACAAATAGGCTCTATTTGCCAGTGGTTCACCGCGAAACGCTGGTTGGTGCGGCCAGTCTGCGCCGAGAAGGACATCACTTATATCTGCCGATTATCAATCGTTAAGAATAAAGACAGAGAAATGATTATTTAAGTGAACTAATGGATGATGCACTAGGCAAGGCTATCCCACTACCTCCGCAAACACACGCAAATAGTTAAGCCCCAATAGCTTTCGCAATTCCTCCAAGGGAGGCTGTGCATAGGCTCTGGTGGTGTCCATAGCACTGGCGAATCAGTAGTATTTTCAATATGGCTGAGACTGGTTTCATTAAATGCAGCCACATCAATCTCGATCCCAAACTGTACATTTGGCTCGGCAAGGTATCCATCGGGCAACTTTCGGTTGAGATCGCTAGCGATATAGGTGGCCCATGCGTTATGGAAAGCGTGCCAGTGACGGCGTGTGCTCAACGGGGGGGTGAAAATGATCTATAGCAAGAATGGTTAGAAACCACGAGTTTTTAAAATTGCATTTACATGAGTAGATGCTTGTAAGAAATTCCGGTTTTCAAACCGTTTTTGCTATAATAACGCGATAAGAAGCCTCCTCGCTATTCATCTCGCTCAATAACAATCACGACTATATGTTCTAGGATTATACATTTCGTCAGGCACATTGTCAAGCGTTACCCAAATGCACTGGTGTGCATTGCAGGATGCGTCAGACAATCGCATTCCCCACGACTGACGATTGGATACCGCCAGCCGCAGGGAACGCGCTCAAAAAGAATTATTCAGAGCGGAACGATGTCCAAAGACGATCATAGAGATCAACGGCCTCGATAGGACAGGACTGAACTGGTGTGGCAAAGGCCAACTGCTCGGCTGTCGGCACAACCATTGTGCTTGCGGCCAAATCAACATCCACAAATTCGTCGCTACCAATGATGGCGTTACCATAGGCATTCCAGTTGGTGGCTTCAGCGATATTCATGGGGTCCATCATCCAGTTGATGAAGACCTTGGCCTGATCGAGATTGGGTGCATCGGCTGGCACGGCAAAATTATCCTGCCAGAGTGTCAGACCGTCGCTTGCGTAGACATAGACGATGTTTTCATTTTCCTTGGCAGAGCGATAGGCTGCACCGTTCCATTGCATGTGCATGGCCTGTTCACCGGATGCCATGCGCTCAATGATGCCGTCCGAGTTGATGGTGGCAACAGAGGCTTTGAACGCTTTGAGCATTTCATCGGCTTTGGCATAATCCTCTGGATTAGTCGAACATGGCTCGGCGCCAACCGCACGTAGGGCCGCATGACCCACCTCAACCAAGTCATTCATCATGCCGATTTTGCCGTCGGTTCCTGCTGGTGCAGAGAAGAATTCCGCCCAGGATGATGGCACGGGATCAACCTGTGAGCTATCGACTGAGAACCCAGTTGTACCATACAGATACGGAGCCGTGTAGCTGCGGCCATCGTCAAAGTATGGTGTCATGAACGCGGGGTCGATGTTGGCCGCGTTTGGGAAGCTATGTGCGTCGATAGACTGGATCAGGTTCTGCTCGATTAGCTGTGGAATGATGTAGTCCGAGGGCACAATTACGTCGTAGCCAGTGCCGCCAGCCGCCAATGTCGCCAGCATGGTCTCGTTGGAATCGTAGTTGCTCAGATTGACCTCGATCCCTGTTTCCTCGGTGAACCGCTCCAACAGATCAAGCGAGATGTAGTCGGTCCAGTTGTAGAGGTTGAGTTCGCCGCCAACATCTGTTGGGAAGGCATCTGCGTCCGATTCGGTTGCGTCAGCCGCCTCTGTGTCTGCGGATTCAGTTGCGCCGCTCTCCGCTGGTGCTGCTGGTGCGCAAGCGGCCAAGACCATTATGAGAACAAGAACTGCCGCCAGCCCCAGCCATGTAGAGAGGCTAGACATGTGTCCTTTTCGTTTTGAGTTGTTGTACATGAACGTTTCCTTTATGAATATGGATTTAAATCGTGTCACTTTATCGCCTCCGATTCGAGACGAGATACGACACAATGAGAATAACAAACGTGAGCAAAAGTAGCAGTGTGCTTAGGGCATTGATGAGTGGGCTTGCACCACGTCGAATTAGCCCAAAGAGAAAGAGCGGGAGCGTTGCCGATTGTGGGCCCGCCACAAAGCTGGAGATAATGTAGTCGTCGAGGCTGATGATAAAGGCCAGCAATGCGCCTGAGACGATGCCGGGGAAGAGCAGCGGTAGAATGACGCGACGAAAGAGACGCCATTTCGATGCGCCAAGGTCAATACCTGCCTCAAAGATGGCGACATCTATGTTGGACAGGCGGGCGCGGATAGGGAAGAAGGCGAACGGGATACAAAAGGCGGTATGCGCTAGGATCAGCGTGAATAGCCCTCGGTTTAGGCCAATCAAGCCAAAGAATGAGAGCGTGGCAACCGCTGTCACAATTTCAGGAATCACAAGCGGGAGACCGATAACGGTCAGTGCTGCCGATGAACCCCGCCGTGCCATCGCCAGCAAACCCAGTGCCGCCATCGTCGCCAGCGTCACCGACCCCATCATGGCGATGACCGCCACTTGCAACGAAACTGTCAGGGCAGAGCGGATGTCATCACGGCTGAGGGCTTCGCCATACCATGCAAGGCTAAATCCGCCCCAGCGTGACAGAATCTCGCTGCTGTTGAATGAATAGAAGATGACAACCAGCAATGGTAGATAGAGAAAGATGAAGGTAAACCAGGCCATCGGGCCAATGCCAGGGTAGCGACGTGTGTCGAATTTTTTCATATCAACTCCAATTCACCGCCGCTCTTACGCACAGCCCGTTGTACGGTGAACAGCACAACGCCAACCACGAGAAGCAGCAGGAGTGCCAATGCGGAGCCGTGCGGCCAATTTCTGGATGCCCCAAACTGCTGTTGAATGAGGTTGCCGATCATAATCGAGCGGCCACCGCCAAGCAACTCTGGCTGGAGGAATGCACCGATGGCAGGGATGAAGACGAGCAGACAGCCTGCTGTCACGCCCGTACGCACATTGGGCCAGATGATTCGTCGTAATATGGTGAACTGGCTTGCGCCCAAATCCAGCCCTGCCTCTGCAAGCCTGTGATCAAAGCGTTCGGCTGCAGCATAAATTGGCAAAATCATAAAGGGCAAAAATGTGTAGGTCAGCCCAATCAGGGTTGCCCCCGGTGTGTAGAGCATCTGTGGCGGGTCTAACCCCGACCAAGCTATCATCGCGCTAAGTGGCCCTGTATCACGCAGAATGACAATCCACGCATAGGTGCGCACCAACTGGCTTGTCCAAAAGGGAATGGTCACGGCGAGGACCAGCAGTTGTCGCCATCGTGCAGGGCGATTGGACATCCAAACAGCAGTCGGGAAGCCGATGATTAAGGCCACAATGGTAGTGATGGCGGCGAGCATGATGGACAGCCCCATAATGCGGACATCGGTTGGGTCAAAGGTGACATTACCGCTGAAATCGCGTGAGAAGAATAATCGTTCAAATGCCGCCGTCGTAAACTCGTCACCAACACCGACACCGCTTGGTCCCCGTGTGCGGAATGCATATAGAACCACCACCGCCATCGGGCCACCGACCATCAATCCGATAAAGAGGAGTGCAGGAGTTGTCAGATATTTTGGATAGGCTTTCATGCGGTCACCACCCGTGTATGCTGTGGGTTAATGCGCAGTGAAATTGTGGAGCCAACCTGTGGTGTAGTCTGGAGTGCATCAATGCGACAGCGTACGTACACATCATTACCTAAATCAACATCGACAATCATCTCCGCACCATTGTAGGTTGTATCAACGACACGCCCTTGCAATTGCCCAGTAGGATCAATTGCGATACGCTCAGGTCGTACAGCCAGATAGAGTTCTTGTGCATCACTAGCGTGGATGTTGCCGCTCCCCGGTACGCTGTCTAGGTCGAACTCAGCCTGGTTGACAACCCGAATGGTCCCGCTATCCACAAACTGGGCAGGCAGGAGATTGGTTTCACCGATAAAGTCCGCCACATAGCGCGAATTTGGCTCCTCATAGATTTGCCTTGGCGTCCCCAGTTGGGCGATCTTGCCCTTGTTCATCACCGCAATGTGATCCCCCATCGTCAGAGCTTCCCCCTGATCGTGGGTCACAAAGACAAAGCCGATGCCCGTAGACTGTTGAATCCGTTTGAGTTCAGTCTGCATTTGCCGCCGCAGTTTGAGGTCCAAGGCCGATAGAGGCTCGTCAAGCAGAAGCAATTGCGGTTTTTTCGCCAAGGCCCGTGCCAGTGCCACACGCTGCTGCTGCCCACCCGATAGCTGTGATGGCATTCGTTTGCCAAAGTCTCGTAACTCAACCAGCGTCAGCATCTCATCCACGCGACGATTGATTTCTGCCTTTGACTGCCCTTCCATCTCCAGTCCAAAGGCAATGTTGCGTTCGACATTTAGGTGTGGGAAGAGGGCATAGCTCTGGAAGACCGTGTTGACGCGACGTAGGTTGGGCGGGACCGTATCCAATTGTTCGTCACCGAGGAAAATCTCACCAGCATCGGCGTTCTCCAGCCCCGCCAGAATACGCAGCAAGGTTGTTTTGCCACAGCCCGAAGGCCCAAGCAGGACAAGGAATTCGTTGGCGGCGACCTCCAGTGACACGTCGTCCAGTGCGCGTACAGGGGTTCCCTCTGGTGTCGCAAACTCTTTGGTCACATTGCGTATGGAAAGGTCCATGTCTATACTTGGTCTCCTAACGTGGTGGCGATATCACCCAGCACGCCCATCGCCTTATCCATATGATGAGCCACAATTGGTTTGCTTTTGGGACTTGCGGTTTCTAGCATTAGATTAGCTGTTTTCATGATTATTCTCAATTGGTACATGGTCAAATTTATTTATTTGATGTTTGTAGAGGGGCATAATTGTATTGCCTAATAGCGGGAGCCATAGGAGTGATCTGAGTATCACGGCGGGGATTAGCCCCCACTGTAAGACGAATACGCATAAAATACCCATCACCTCTGGAACGACTGTGAGCAGAAAACTGCGATCAAGATTGTGGTTAAACTCCTTTGCCAATGAGAAAAGGTCTACCAATTGGCTTAGAGTGCCATCCATTAACACAATCTGTGCTGTGTCTGTGGCAATCGTCGTTGCACCGCGCAATGAAATCGACACATTCGCCCGCTTCAGTGCAATCGCATCGTTAATGCCATCACCAACAAAACAAACGGTACATCCCTTATCCTGTAGCTGTTGGATGATTGCGGCTTTTTCATTGGGCAATGTGTTGGCAAAATAGTGTTCGATGCCCAGTTCCTGTGCAAGACGCTGTGTCGGTGCTTCATGATCGCCTGAAATAATATACAATCTTTTACCGCTTTCTCGCAAGGTTTGAATGACTTCTTTGACTTCGGTTCGGACGGTTGGCACTAACTCTATAACCCCGCCCAATTGGTTATCAATAGCGATATAGATAAGTGAGTACCCTTCTCTATGGCAGCGGGCTTGTTGTGCTTGAATCTCTTGTGGGATGGGGATGTGGCACATGCCCATAAATTGTTCGCTACCGACATGGATGATTTGGTCCTGTAAACGGACTGTGATACCGTAGCCCACCTCATAGTGGGTATGATCGATTGACGGAACGTTCAACTGGTCTTCCTCTGCCGCCTGCAAAATCGCTTTGGCAATCGGATGTGTTTGTCGATATTCCGCAGCAGCGGCATACGTTAGCAGTTCTGATACAGAGCGGTCAGAACAACTCAAGATTTGATGTACGGTTGGCTGTTCAACGGTGAGCGTCCCGGTTTTGTCAAAAACAATGGTATCAATGTCCTTCAACTGTTCTAATGAACGGCCATCCTTGATGAGAATCCCTTGACGAGACGAGATATACAAATAATTGAGCATCGTCAATGGACCAACCACGAACATGCGATGACCAGGCAAGAACCAAAGCACGGCCAAGGCTCGGTCTAAACCATAAAAAAAGAGGGTCGCTGCGGAAAGTGCGAAGAGTCCCGGGAGCCCCTTATCCATAAATGCTTCCGTTCTCGACTTCACAGACAGGTTGAATTCGGCTGTACTATTCAGCGTGTGACCAATCTGCGCTGTCAGCATTTCTTGACCTGTCTTTTCAACCTCCACAATGATCCGACCAGAGAGCACAACGGTTGATGCAAACACCCCATCACCAATCGTTTTTTCTGCAGGTTGCCCCTCACCCGTTAATTTATGTTGGTCGATGGAAGCGATTCCTTGGCGAATCGTACCGTCAACAGGGATCATTTGGCCTGCCATCACCACCACTTGATCCCCAATTTGTATCTGCTCGATGGGCATCTCCACCTCTTTCATCACCGAAGATTCATCTGCTGACTCATGAACAACCCAGGCAGAGCGCGGTTGATCTTCAAACAGATTTATTATCCCTTTACGTGAACGATACTCCGTTCTTGTTGTTACCCATGCGGTTATTTGATTGATACAACAGGCAATGGCTGTGATGACAAAGTATCCACTAAGAAAGGTCGCTGCACCCGTGATGACTGTATTTATATCGACATAGCTTTTTTCCCTCTGCAGAAAGGCACGATAAGATCTTTCGACAGCGATGGAATAGATGTATGCGATAATCAAGAATCCAGGGATATAGAGAAGCGCATAGGAGCGGGCGCCCCAAACAAGCAGTAATCCGACGACGGAGATAGCGAGCTTTTCCGTACTTTGTTTTTGTACATGGACGTTGAATGACGTATCAGGCGCGGCGATATCCTGTAAGTGTTTAGAGCGAAAATCATTGACCAAGGGGGCCATGATCTCTTGTGTTAATTCGACTACTTTTGCTCGAATAACCGCTAGAGGAGAGATGGCGTATTCAATATCTCGTTGGTTAGCGTCAGATGGACAGGTTTTTGTAGATCGTAGTTTGTCAACCAGCTTTTCCGTCTTTACAACCTTATGGCTGCTAGTCCTGCCTATCAAATCGTGATACGTTTTCATGCCCATTCCTAAACCCTTACAGCGTACATGTTTAAGGTTTTATTGCTCGGATATGGCCTGGCCGAAGTAGCCCTTGGTCGACCACGGTCTTTTTTGCCAGAGAGCTTTGAAGCCGCTGTGCCGCCATAGCTTCGCCGTGCTCAGCGACCAAACGATCATAGTTCTCACCCTGAATCGTTTCTAGCTCTTGGTGCATGTAGTCGGCATACCATGCGTTACGGTCGTTGGTGGTGATGTCCCTAAATCCGGTGCTGTCCATAAGACGCTCCGCTTCGGCCAACGTCCCCATGCCAAAGGTGAGACTAATCACCCTAAGCCATTCTTCAAATTCAGGTGTATTGGGCATCTCCGAGCCAAACCAGTCGCTAAAGGCGACCTGACCATCAGGCTGAAGAACTCGATATATCTCACTGTAGATGGCGACCTTGTCGGGAATGTGGACCATTGCATCCTTGCTAAAAACAAAGTCGAAGGATTCATCCGCAAACGGAAGCGGTCCAGGCTGAATGAGCTGAAAATTAATCCGGTCTGTGAGACCTGCCTGTTGGACGAGTTGCATTGCACGGTCAAGAAGCGGTTGTTCAACATCGACACCAACCACTTGTGCCGCGTTGTGTTTTTTGACCAACAGGATATCAATGCCGCCAATGCCACACCCAATATCCAGAACACGCTTACCGTCGAGGTCCAATCCATCTAAGATCAGGGCAACCTCATCTGCCCCACCCGGTGAGAGAAACCCCTCACCCCATATCCATTCCAAGCCCGCAACAAACTGGTCATCATATTCGTGATGTTGTTCGTGATCTCTATCCATCGTTACCTCACTATCAGTATTCAGTAGGTCGGTAGGTCAGTAGATTCTCTCATTTTTGTCAAGCCCCAAAATGATAAAAAAGGGAGAATTGACGAAAATCAGAGAAACGGAATCAAGTTCAAACTAGGAAAAACCTAGCAGGAACGGCCATTAAACGGGTTGAGCAGAGGGGGTGGATTTGACTTTGGGAGAGGCAAGTCGGGGATTAAATTCGTTGCCAGAGCGAAAGACACCGAAAGCCCATGTAAGAATCTTACGAGAGC